>CAYGNZ010000122.1:0-8793 GCA_964351345.1 uncultured Bdellovibrionales bacterium
TTCAAGCGCGCGGGCAATACTTCCAATACTCTCCGCGTGAGTTTTGCCATTCTCCTCTGTCACTAACTGCGCAAGCTCTTCCTGGCGATCTTCAATCAGCTTTTTGAGGCGAAAGAAAACTTGCACTCTCTCTTTCACACTCACCTGGGCCCACTCTTTTTGAGCTGCTGCCGCTTTCTCCACAGCCGCATCAAGCTCCGCGCCACTGGACATGGGCACTTCGGCGATTCGTTCTTTGGAGGCAGGATTAATAATGGGGAGAACTCGACTAGAAGAACTAGGAACTTTCTCACCGCCGATAATATTTGGAATTGTGCTCATGTGGTACCTACTACGTTTCACTAACGAATAGCTGTATTGATAAATTTAGTTTGCCGCGGACTTACCTTGAAAAATCCCGCCTCGAAATACACCCCAGCCTCGGCTGTGTTTTGGTGTGGCTATTTTAAAGCATTGATCGAGGACTTCGATTGCATGATCAACGTTTGCTTTCGTAATACAAAGCGGAGGCTTAATTCTAAGCACGTTACCAAAAAGACCACCTTTTCCAAGAAGGATGCCATGGTTCTTTGCCTCTTCAAAGATCACCATAGTTTCAGCCGTTGCCGGTTCTTTGGAGTTTCTATCAGTGACCAGTTCAATTCCTAACATGAGGCCTTGACCACGAACGTCACCAATAAGTTTGTGTCTTTTTTGAAGCTTTTTGAGCTGCTCTTTAAAGTAGCCGCCGACGACTCGGGCATTCTCTTGTAAGCCCTCTTCTTCGATTACCTGCAAAGTAGCTAAGCCTTGAGCCATGCTCACCGGATTGCCACCAAAGGTATTAAAATGGATTTTCTGTTTTAGACTCTCTGCAATCTCGGGAGTGGTGGTAACAGCCGCTAAGGGAGCCCCATTGCCGATACCTTTTGCCATGACGACAATGTCAGGGGTGAGGTCAAAGTTCTGGAAGCCCCAATAGTTGTCTCCAGTTCTGCCAAACCCTGTTTGCACTTCATCAGAGATATAGAGTCCACCGAACTCTTTGGTGATGGCTTGAGCTTGTTGGTAATACTCTTTCGGTCCGCTGGTTGCTCCACCGACACCCTGGATAGGCTCGGCGATAAATCCCGCGACTTTTCCCGAGGTGCCGTAGAGGATAGTCTCGCGGAGATCATTGGTTGCTCCTTCGATAATCGCACTCTGATCTTTACCAAACGCACTACGGTACGGGTCAGGGAGGGCGACATGATGCACTCCTTCTCCTTGGGGTAGGGGATACTTCCAGGTGCTATGCGAAGTAACTCCCATCATGCTTGAGGTTGCCCCGTGGTAACAATTTTTCAGCGCAAGCAGGTCGAAATTCCCCGTGTGCAGTCGAGCCATGGTAATGGCGAGGTCGTTTGCCTCTGATCCACTGTTTACGAAGTAGGTGACGCCGAGGTCCCCAGGCATTTTCTCCGCTAACTTCTCTGCGAAATCTCCAAGAAGCGGATTGAGATAAATTGTTGTGGTATGTTGCAGCCGATCAAGCTGGGCTTTGGTACGTTCGATAATTTTAGGATGACAGTGACCACAGGAAACCGTGACGATTCCTGCGAAGAGATCAAGATAGCGTTTTCCATTCTCGTCGAATAGATACTGCATATGACCATCAACTATCATTAGCGGTTCTTTGTAGTAGGTAAATACGGCGGGGTTTACATACTGTTTACGTTTAGCGAGCACTTCTTCCTTACTCGGCCCGCTATACACTCGGGGCAGATAGGACTCCGCAGTCACAATAAGCCCTTTTTCAGTGCTCTCGTTTTTCTTCGCTGTGTTCGCCTTTCTATTTGCCATGGTACTCTCCGCTAAACTAATGGACGCCGTTAGTCTCTCATAGCGGAGGCGCAAAAAGAAGCAGGGTGAGGAGTAAGAGCGGCAAAATACCTAAAATATTGACAATATATCGATGTCTTCTCATGAAATGCTGTTTAAGCGTTTGAGAGAGCCTGCCAGAGTTACAAAATCAATTTCTGCACATTTCGATTCTCCAACTCCTTTGTGGTAGTCTCGTCTACCCGATCTTTCTCCCTCCTATCGTTGAAAAATTCCTATCCCCGACGACAGTCGGCTGTTTTCCCTGAAGCTGTTTTGTCAAAAACTGCAAGGGCGGAGGTTATGAAAGAGAATTGTTTCATTGTCACGGTGGTCTTGCTTCTTTTTGCCGGGCTACTACTACTCGAGCTGACGAAGACCGAGGAGCCTTTGGCTGCTGAGCAGCTACGCTATTTGCGAAATCTCGCCGCGAGTGGAGCCCTGACTTCGGAACAGGTTGAGATTCTACCGAAGGAAGCATTGTATCCAGTAGCCGAGGGTTACGTTTCAAACGTGCAGGGTGCAGACGTTCAACTGAGAATTCTTGCTCAAGAACTTGAGGATCTGGCGACTCGAGTCTTTGGAGCAGACGGGGTACCCGAAGACATTCGATCTCGAATTGATGAGATTCAACAACGGATTCAGTTACTCCGTACAGATTCTGCTTGGAGCATTTCGCCGCGCCGACTCGACGAAGCAAACTCGAAAAATTCCGAGCTTATTGAAGCGATGCACGATGATGTGCGTACGCTGCATGAGCTCACCGTCTCAATCAAAGACGTGATACAGGACATTCACAAACTCAGTGCTGAGATTCGAAAGAAAATTCCTCCTCGTCACTGAGGGATGTTTGAGAAAGGGCGGCGTGCAACGTCTGTTTGTGCGCCGCCCATTTTTATAGGTTCTCGACTGTGAGGGGTTCTTTAGGCTTTTTTCATTAAAGCGAGCAACTCATCGATTTTCTTTTTTGATTCTTTTGCATCATTGCTCGTGAGGGATGACTGAACGCAAGAATGCAGGTGCCGCTCCAAAATATTACACTCAACTGAACGAACCGCAGATTGCACGGCTTTTAGTTGGGTCATGACATCGACGCAATAGCGCTGCTCCTCAATCATTTTTTTGATTCCTTCGATTTGACCAGAAATCCGGTTCAATCGCGTCAGCTCATCTTTGTGGCTTGGGTGTTCTTTGCAGGTCTTGCTCATCAGAGTTCCTATAAAAATTTCGGTGCAAGATAGGCGAAAAATACGCCGACGACGTAAATTGAAAGCGAAACGCAGTAGGTTACAAAACTAATTCTTCGAGTTCGCATACAGCTTGCCGCGGCCTTTTCGTCCACCGGACAAGGTAAGGAGCGGGCGCGGTACTGTAGAAATGCACCGAGTGCAAGCATTACGCCTGAGAAAAGAAACAGTTCAGTTTTGTAGACAGACACGACAACAAGGGCTGGAAAACTCGATATCAGCGATGCCATCACTCCTCCAGCGCCTAGGGCAACCAGTGTCGCCGGAAGGGCGCAGCAGAGTAAGGTCCCTGTCGATGAAAACAAGGTGACAAGGTCCAGCGCAAATTGTTTTACGGTGCTTGCTCTCACAGCGGCTAGTGCCTCTTTATCGAAACAACGCTTATTCCATTGTCTTTTATTATTTTTTCGATTTCCTCGTCTTTCAGCGTTTTGTTTTCGGCAAAATCCAGTGCTACCGTTCCGGCTTCAAGGTCAATCGCGATATCCTTCACTTCTTCACGTTCTCCAAAGAGCTTTTTCAATCCTTGGGCGCAAAAATCGCAAACCATACCGTTGACGTTTACCACGACATCGTTTGCCTTTTCCGTTTCGCTGGCGAAACTTGGCGAAATCGAAAGTAAAATAAAGATTGTTGCAAGTATGACTGAGCGCATGATGATTCTCCTAATATCGATAAATAAAGCGTAGCAAGGGGTCCCCCTCAAGACTTACGCCAAACTCTCCGAGCATGGGTCCCTTAAATAGACGGATGAGGGGGGTAATATAAAACTGTTCACTGCTTTTATCTTCTTGAGGGTGATAATCAAATTGCAGCATAAGCCAGGTATGCAGTGCTCCCGAGTTGGCAAGATAGGGCGCGATACCAAGACGCAATTCTTGATGGTAGCGTAAGTCCTCAATGGTATCAGCATAACTTCCGCCAACTTTTATGCTGCTGAAATAACGCCGGCTTTCCCAGTCCCCCGCGAGAGCAAGATCAAGGTCGGGGGCTCGTTCATCATGCCTGATCGCAATTCCTGCTTTTGTCATAAGATAGAGATTCGCCTGGGAGACGCGAGTGTTTCGGCGAAGAAGAAGTTGATTCCATTGCAAACTCGCATTGTAACGCTCACTTTCCCTTTCATCCTCTACTACTGCCCCTACAGAATACTCAGCGGTGGGAGAATAATGCAGATGCAGTCGATTCATTCTCGAATCAAAGCTGCTCATTAGCGTCCAGCCACCAGGAAAAGAAACCGGTCGTGCCGAGGCAATCGAGGGAAGATAGATAAGCAGCAATGCAAGCAGTAGGGCTTGTCTCATCTGGGGAGTATACTATACCCCAGGGGGGTATGCAAGGGATAGTTTTCCTTGCTCCTTGGCGTCTGTCGAAGCGTCAACGTGCTTATGCTCAGAGAGAAAGCCTGAGACCAGATAGGCTGCAAACATTGCCAGCAGCATGGAGGCAAGCGTATCACTTGGCCAATGCCGACCAAGAGAAATTCTCGATGCCGCAGTAAGAAGTGGCAGGGTAAATAAGAGAGCGCGTAGGGGTAGGGGCTTCACAATCAACATAAGAAAATATGCCGCTCCTGCAACTATCGCGACATCACCGCTGGGAAAGCTGAGAAAATCCCCTTTCGATGCCAAGTAGCCCTGCAAATTGAAAAACGAAAGCTCTCCGTGACCCGTATCTGGACGGGCCCGCATCAGCGAAACTTTCAAAATCGTCGTGAGTAATCCGCTCGCACCAGCAGAGAGCATTGCTCCAAAGATTACAATTCTTACTCGCGAACGACGCAGCACAGTTGCGAGGAGGTATATACTCAAAAGCCCAAGCCAGAAAACGGAATTAGTCCCGATGGTTTTGCCAATAAAGAGAAGATAGCTTAATGCCGAGTTTGTCACTCCGCTGAGCGCTGTGATTACTTTTTGGTCTGCAGGGAAGGCAACAGAGAGAAGCAGGAGCGCTACTGCGCAGGCGGCGATAAAATTCTCCAAGACTTTTCGAGCGTCAAAACGCAATCGTTGAAGTTGGTCTCGTGGCCATTCGTAGAAGAGAATGCCTCCGACCAAAATAAGGAGAACTACTTTCATCACACCTCTGACAGCAATATTTAGGCTACACACCCTGAGCATGGCTCATGGAGCAAGCTGCCCTGCTTATATCTCTATCGGCAGCTAAGGTAAAAAAAGTAAGTGCGCCTGAAGCCTTACACCCAAAATCAATATTTCCTTGATGTAATCTAAATACTTCCAACCGTTCTCAGCCCGCAGCAACCGACAAAAACTCGGCTTTGGCCTTGATTTTAAAGGCGTTTCTCTTCTCGAGTAAATTCTGGGGGTGGCGCCCCAGAGCCTTAACCAATGCGCTCATTTGGTCGATATCCCAAGAGGAGTGTCCTAATGCCATTTCTATTTGCCATACAGACTATTTTCTCTCTCTGGCTTGTCAGCGACGCGATGAAGCGTCGCGCTGGCTGTCATTGGTATTGGATCATCATGATGCCCTTTGGTGAGTGGGTCTATTTTTTCACCGTCAAGATTCACGATCCTGAGTTTCGCCGAGTCGGTGAGCGTCTGCTGCAAAAGCCGGTATCGATCAAAGAGCTTCAGTATCAAGCGCGCACCAGTCCTAGTCTTCATAACAAATTGCTGTTGGCTCAAGCGACTCATGATGGGGGAGAGTTCCAGGAGGCTATCGCACTGTTTGAGGAAGTGGCTTCGAGAGATCCCGAGAACAAAAAAGCGCTCTACGGTCTAGGTGTTTCGTATCTTGCAGTAAAAAAAGTCGAGAAGGCGATAGGAATTCTAGAGCAGCTCGTGGAGGAGGATTTCTCCTATAAAGATTACGATGCATGCCTAAGCTTAGCCGAGGCCTACTCCCAGAATGCCCAGCCAGAGCGTGCCGCCGAGCTTCTTGAGAAGGTGGTGCATGCAAGTAATCGCATTAGTCACTCCACTGCCCTTGCTAAGCAACTCGTAGCGCTTGAGCGAGATACGCAAGCGCGGATAGTTATCGACGAAGCAATCGAGTCGTATGAAAACAGTCCTCGCCACATTCGGCGAGTGGGTAGAGATTTCGCCAAAGAGGCAAAGCGCATTCAGCGATCACTCTGATGATGCTTCGCTCTCCTCTCCCGTAGGTGAGCGGCACCATTGTTCAGCTAATCTTCTCTAGGTGTCTTCCAAAAGACTTCATCACCCACAAATGAACAATTGCTTGTGTATACTTATACACAAACCACGGCAGTGCCGGCTGAAAATCGTGCACTGCGGCTAAGATATTGTTCCCGTGAAAGGCCTCCCGAAATTCGAGTCTTCCGTTCTTATCTTTGCCGGAGAGCAGGCCACCAACGATATAAAACAGCACTCTCCCCTCGTAGCTGCGCTCGTCCGAGCGAGCGAGAATGAGCAAGGGACTTTTGAAGAACCGCAGGCAGAATGTAGAAGTCGTGCCCGAGTTTTGCACATCTAGTACGGGCCATAGGAGTTTGGGGAGCCACTGCTGATATTCTCTTGCAACTCGCGCTGCGTCCATAGTTTGCGGTCGTGGTAAGCGCTGTACAGATTGCACAAAGTGTATTTGTCGTTCATCGGGAGGTAGCTCAAATGCTCTCGGACTATTGTGTATCGGCTTTTGTAGCAACGACTTTGCCAGTGCTTCTTCGACGCTTCTTGGTTCATTGGGGACAAGATCGTATTCGTTTCGACTAGAAGGGAGCATTTCGTGTCGGAGCGTTTCGATAAGTGGAGCGACGAGATTTTTAGGAGCGCCCGTTACCGCGGAAACCCAGAGTCGGGAGAGCCCTGGCGTAACCACAGGAACGGGGAGAGCGAAGCGCTTCAGCCCAAGACAGTTCGCCACGGCGAGCATCAACTCGCGGTAGGTGAGTGCATCGGGTCCACCTAAATCAAAGACGCGATCCATTGCCTCGGGATTGGCAATTGCAGTGGAAATGGCATTGAGCACATCGCTAATGTAGACGGGACGACTTTTGGTGATGGTCCAACGGGGGCAGAGCATCAAGGGGAGGCGTTGTACGAGTCGTTCCATGATGGCGAGAGAAGAACTTCCCGGTCCAATCACAATAGCAGCTCTAAACGCGGTAAGTGGAACTGAGGAAGCGCCAAGGACCTTTTCCACTTCTAAGCGACTTTCAAGGTGAGGCGAGAGTTTTGCGTCGCGAGGGATGATTCCTCCAAGGTAAATAATTTGCTTGATATCATTCTTCGCACATGCTCTGGCAAAATTATCAGCCGCCAAGAGATCCCAATCTTGAAAACTGCCTTGAGAGAGTTCTGCAGAGGGAAGCATCGAGTGGACCAAGTAGATGGCGTAGTCAGCGCCTTGAAGCGCTTGCTCTGTTTGAAGCAATGAAAAAAGATCGCAACGTCGCCAGGTGACAGAATTCCTTGAGTTCGCTTCATTGGAGTCCGGTGCGATTGCTCCACGGGTGAGTGCTATCACCTCATGATTCTGCGCAAGGCTCTGAATCAAAGCAGAGCCGACAAAGCCGGTCGCACCAGCAATAGCGATTCGGGCCATAAGAAGTACCTAGTAGTGAGACACCGGTAGCGGACGAGTGCCTAGATTACTAGTTCTTTGGCGCCTGAACAAATTCTCTTATTGTCTGAACTAATTCGGCAATATCAATTGGCTTTGTAAGAAAGCCGTCCATACCTGCCTCAAGGCTTTTTTCACGCTGCTCTTCGATGGCGAACGCGGTGAGGGCAATAATCGGAAGTGTTGAGCTTGAGTTTCCAGAAGCGCGAATACGCTTCGTCGCTTCAATTCCTCCCATTCCTGGCATTTGTAAGTCCATTAAGACAAGTTCAACTTCGCGCATTTCAAGGTACTCGATTGCCGCTTGCCCGCTGGAGAGTCCGATTGCTTGATACCCCGCATCAACCAACAGTCGACGAAGCGTCGTGCGGTTAATATCGTTATCATCGACAATGAGAATTCGAGCACCGTCGCCGCCCGTAATCGCGCGGTGTGTTCCACTGGCACTTAATGGATCGGAGTCTAAGCTAAGCCGCGCAGAGAAGTGGAATATACTTCCTTGATTTTGATCCGATGAGCGACACACTAGGTCTCCGCCCATGAGCTGAGCAAGTTCACGAGAAATGGCAAGGCCGAGACCCGTGCCCCCATGACTTCTACTTGCGGAGCTGTTGGCTTGCCGATACGGCTCAAAGATTCGCTCTTGAAGTTCAGGCTCAATACCAATTCCCGAGTCTTCTACGAAAATATGAAGAATACTTTCACTAGGACTTTCCTGTTTCACGTCGATTCTGACAATAACCTCACCACCAGATTCTGTGAATTTAAGGGCATTGCCAATTAGATTAGAAAGTACTTGTTGAATGCGATTGCTATCGCCTGTGAGTTTCTCGGGCAACTGCGGTGCTTCAAAGCGCAGTGCAATACCGTTTTGCCTTGCATCGGTTTGGAATAAGCTGTTGCTGCGCGAGACTAGCTTCGCCGGGTTAAAGGGTCGGGGTAAGATGCTGAGTTTTCCGGCTTCAATTTTTGAGAAGTCGAGTACGTCACCAATCAAGGATTTTAGAGTCTTAGAGGCAACGTTGAGATTCTCTACATCTTCTCTTTGATCTTCACTGAGCTTACTTCGCTCAAGGAGCGCCCCGAGAGAAATAATTGCGTTAAGCGGAGTGCGAATCTCATGGCTCATATTGGCAAGAAAATTACTTTTCAGCCGATT
>CAYGNZ010000123.1:0-1107 GCA_964351345.1 uncultured Bdellovibrionales bacterium
CGCCAATGACATCTCGGCCGCAAACACGTCCCGCGGAACCACAAGCGGCAGCACCAACACCTCCCGCACCGGTAGCACCTGCTCCTCGGGCGGCAGCGAAGCCTGCTCCCGCGAGTCGGCCACCACAGGCAAGCTTCAGCGTAAATCCGCAGGCGAGAGCTCCGCGAGCTGCAAGTGAAGCGCAACCGGTGTCAACGACGGGTAAAACGAAAATCGTCGCGTTTCTCATCAGCTTTGATACTGATGAGAATGGTGAAGTGTACGAAATTCGCTCTGGTCGATGGTTAGTTACCTCGCGACCGACGGATCATGGGGAATTTATTCTCATTCACGATGAGACAATTTCTCCACTACACGCGATTGTTCGAGCTACAAAGGACGGCACACTGCAAGTACTTGATCAGTTATCCGAATTCGGTACCGGCGTTCAGAAGGTAGGCGAATCAGAGGAAATTGATGTTGCCGGTGGTCTTGAGTCGGTGTCACATGGTGACGTGATTCGTTTTGGACAGCGGCGTTTTGTCGTGTGCCTCGTACCTGAGATGATTGCGAGTGGCGACAGCGAGGAGTAATCTTCGTTACGGCGAAGTGTGCGGCAAGCGATGAGTGTTATGGGCGGCGATCATTTTCTAAATTTACAACCGGGGACCATTGTTAATGGTCGCTATGAGGTTGTGAAGTGCCTGGGAACGGGCAGCATGGGAATGGTGTACGCCTGTCGCCACCGTGAGCTTGCTGGTCACATCGTTGCGATGAAGGTGCTCTTTGCTGAAGTTGCCCGTGACGAGGTCGCGGCAGCTCGTTTTCGAAATGAGATCGTTGCCTCATACGGTGTCAGTCATCCAAATGTCGTGCGAGCATACGAGTATTTTCGGGACGGAGATCTCGCTGCCTTTACCATGGAGTATATCGGTGGCGGGGACCTCGCGGATCGAATCAGTGATGACGAGGAGATCCCTATCAACGAAATCATCACGATGCTAAGCCAAATGGCCTCGGGCGTGCAGGCGATTCACGATGCGGGAATTATTCACCGAGATCTCAAGCCTGAGAATATTCTTATCACGTCCCAAGGAGACATTAAGATTACCGACTTCGGTCTTGCAC
>CAYGNZ010000123.1:1117-8656 GCA_964351345.1 uncultured Bdellovibrionales bacterium
ATGGCGGGGTAGTTGGAACGATTGACTACGTGAGTCCAGAGTACCTTGAGCAAGGGCAGGTCGATCGACGCTCTGATATATATGCGCTGGGAATTCTTGCCTACGAAATGGTCACCTCCTCGCTTCCGTTTAAAGGGAAGAGTTTGATAGAGACCATGACGCTTCGGCTTCGCACCGATCCGGAACCTCCTCATCACCTTCGAACAGATTGTCCGGTAGCGCTCAGTAACATTGTGCTTAAAGCAATGGCTCGAGAGCCTGAAGAACGATATCAGCAAGCGCGCGAGCTTTCCGAGGATATCGACAACTTAAAGCAGTCCTTAGGGATTAGTTCTGGTTCTTCTTCCAGCCACAAAATTCTCCGAGACCCCACGCAACATTCTCCGTCTCCGGTGGAAGACGATGATGAGGATGATGATGACGTGATAGAGGACCTTCCCCCGCTACTTGATCCACGCCCCGAGGAGCGCGAGATCAATTACGGTGCCGGTAGTCCAATGAGTTTTCCTAGAAAAGAGGAGTTCCCGTCTTCAAAAGATCTTTTTGCAATTCGCTCCGAAGTGGAAGACCACGGAGGGGGAACGCTACAGCTCGGGTCTGCCGAAGTTGAGACCGTGCAAGATTCCATTTTCAACACGTCTGAAGAGCCTTCGTTCTCCGATGTGTTTGCGAGTCTCGACCGAGATCCAAACGACGATTTGCCGCAGCACCCGAATTCAATGTCGCAACCCAGCGTTGCCGTTTCACAAAGTCGTCTTTCGGCTGAAAGAATGAGCGAGCTCTCTCGAGATGTCTATCAGCCAAGTTCAAGTATGATGAAGACGGTATCGTCTTGGATCTTTCTTTTCCTTGTTGGTTTTGGTGTTGGTTGGCTGCTGTTACTGCAATTGGTTCCCGAATTGTTCGATTCTTCCCCGATTCAAGACGAAACAGTGGGTTACGTAGCGGCAGAATAGGGTTAATTGACGTAATTACTGGCTTTATTTGAGGCGTTAATTTCTTTTTTTTTCTTAAAAAGTCTAAACCTTTGTTGCGACACTGTTCGAACTTGCCTCATCGTAAGCATGTGGAAGAGTTCCGCCGTAGGGTAGTATGGGTTGTTTTTCGAGTTATTTGCATTTCTTGAGCACGATTGTTTTGGGCAAATGAGAGTTCTAATTGTAGACAGGACTGCAGAAGGTCAAGCCGCGGTAGCAAGGCGCATCGAAGCGTTTAGCCAGAGCGACGTTGAAATGTTGGATCTTCGAGTGAAGCTCGTGCTCGATAAAGACTACGAGTCGCAAATACACGATGCGGATGTTCTCATCCTTGGGCAAGGACTTGGCGACGGGGCACCAGTATTGGCTCGTCAGGCGCTCACTCAAATGCCTTGGCTTCACATTGTCATGTTTGTCACTGATGAGGCCTACTCTGGCGGCGCTTTTCGAGCTGCCCACTCTGCCGGTGTGAGGAAAGTCCTCCCCGAAGAATCTTCCCCCCTAGATTTACTTCAAGAACTAGTTGGAATCTACGCTGAATTTCGACGCGAAGGACGTGTCCGTGAAGCGAAAATCGTCGTGGTTACGCACGCCAAAGGCGGAACCGGTGCCACCAGTATCTCCGCAGCGCTTGCAGAGGTTTGCAGCGTGTATCGAAAACGCACACTTTTGTGGGATCTCGACGTTGAAACTCGTGATCTTTGTCGTTCTCTTACGGTAAACGGTGCTGAAGCAAAAGTAGTCAGTTCTTGGGTCAATGGTTCTCGTGACATTTCGCGAGATAGCATCTGTGATGCCTTGATTCCTGTCAGTCAGGACGTTTCCGTGTTGATGCCGCCTGATAGCATGGCGGAAGCGATGGATATGGTTTGCCATACCGACGGCATGACCATCTGCCAAAGAATTTTAGAGCTCGCTCGTGTAATGCATGACACTGTTATCATTGATACCGGTGGTCGCATTGGCCCGGCAACCGGGGGACTTATGCGAGCGGCTGATGAGGTCGTAATCGTTATCGATGACACCGTTCTCGGCCTTACTGCGCTTGACCTCTTCCTGAGCTATGTGAAGGCACTCGTGGTGGGAACGGAACGAATTAGTTTTGTGGTCAATGGCTATAGCGGATCATTACTGGCGGTGCCGCAAATCGAAGCCGAGCTAGAGCCAGTGCATCATCTTGGCTCACGTCCTTGGCGCTTGCCTCCAGTTCCGGTTGATCCCAAGGCGTCACTTTGGCCGGGAAGCGGAAGAACCCTCTACAGTATGGGTCAAAAAGCCACTCGGGCAACGCTTGAAGAGATCGCCTCTGAGCTGAATCTCATTAGTCGAGGAGAGGTTCCAGGCGAGGAGCAGAAAACAGGTCATTGGTGGGAGCGATTGCTTCCCGGCGGAGAGAAGGCTGATGAGCCACCCGGGGTACCCGAAAACTAGTTCCCGGTACCTCTATCTCGAACCTCAATAGTTGGAACGATTCCTGCAATACCAATAACAACTTGTAATAACAGCGTTAATTGCAAGCAAAGCTGCTGCAAGCAGTCATTCTAATTGATTTAGACTGCTTCATTCCTGACCGGATGTTTTTGTGGTGGCCAAAGTATAAATGTTGTAACGTTAGCTACTTAGGTAAGAAAACCATAGTAGATTTTAGGGTCTTACTAACCAAATAAGGAAAATACCGATGGAAGATATCAAGCAAGTTGAAAGTGCAGAACTCGTCCAAGAAGAAAAAGGTGCTTCTATGCTCGAGTATGCGCTCCTCGCAGCGCTTATCGCGGTAGTTGCTATTGCAGCTGTCACATTTCTTGGTCAACAGGCGTCAGATACGTTCAGTAACGTAGGTAACGCTCTCCAAGGAGGAAACGCGCAAGCACCATAAGCGTTTCTTTGCTTTTTTATCACGGCCAAATTTTTGGTTGTGAGAAGGCGACCCAATCACTTGTTTTACGGCAAGTGATTGGGTTTTTTTGTGCTCGCTGGATGAGTGAAATGTATGGCTCTGGAAGGTACCTTTTTGGTCTAAAGCTCTCACTCACATGAGCGCGGGATTAGCCAAAAAGGCGATAAAAATAGTCAGATATAGGGTATTTTCACTAATTTCTTACGAATAAGGCTTAAGTCTTTGGGTAGAGTCTGCCGACTTGTTTGTTAGGAAGCCTCGTTTAGTTGCATGCCACATGGTAAACTGAACTCCTGGTTGGTTGAAGAGAGCGCCTCTTTTTTTAGAGAGCGGATTAATTTTTAATTTAGAGCTATCACGTTCTATCTCGTTAGTTCCTGAGTATGCAGGGCGACGAAAGTAGAAACCAAAGTGTTGGCTGGTTTTGAGAGGAGCGAATAGGTTATGGCAACCCGATTTGGAGCGGCCAGTCCGGCCCGCACCTACGCGACGAAAGTTCGTTGGTTAGTAGGATGCCTTTTTTCAGTGATTGTCGTGTTAGTAATCGCGATTGTAATTATCGCGCAAAACACCGATGCCTCCACTGATGCTGACGCGAGCGCCTCTGCGGTCGCAAATCCTGACATCCTTGACCAGGGATCAATGTCTCCAACAATTGATGTGCTTGTTGCGGCTTCTCGAATCGAAGAAGGCGCTCGGCTTGAGCCGCACATGTTCAATCCCGTGCCGATGGATGCTGACAAGACTCCAATGGCTGTGGTTCGAGCTGCAGACAAAGAGACCGTGATTGGAAGATTCGCAAAGCGGCTGATCAATGCCAACATGCCAATCGTGATGGATGACGTTGCAGATTCTCCTCCACTCAGCTCATTCAATATCCCACCTGGATACCGAGCTGCGACAATTCGTGTGGATTCACGACAAGGGGTTGAAGGATACGCAAAGCCGAACTCTCGAGTTGATATTCTTTGGACCTATGCACAGGACGGACGAAAGCGTGTTGCCACAATCGCACGTTTCGTAAAAGTCCTTTCAGTTGCGGGTATCAGAAAGAGCGACCAAGAAAAGGCTGCGATTGGAAAAGCAGAAACCAACGTAACTCTTTTGGTAACTGAAAAAGACTCTAAGAAAATTGAGCTTGCTCGAAGTCTCGGACAATTGAGCTTGTCACTGGTCGGAGATCAGGAAACAAGCACCAAGACTGCTGAGCCAGATACCATCACAATTCAAGATTTAATCGGACGTCCGGCTCAGGCTGAAGAGACTGAGGTGGATAACGATGGAGTGATGTATACCTCTGACCCACGAACTGGGCGTCAGTTGCGATACGTCCTACGAAACGGTCGATGGGCCCTAGACCGCAGTTTTGCGGGAGAGTAAGCCTTCGATGATACGGTGTCTGAGCGACGACATGTCGCTCAGACATTTTTGGATATCTGCTGAGAGATTTTTAACGTGTTCTTTGAAGTTCTAAAAAAGGTTGGATAGAGATGAGCAAGCAATCAGATAATGAAACCCTCCTCGATCTTTTCTCTACTCGCGCCCCAGAAGAGAGTGAGCGAAGACCCGGCGCGAGCATGCAAGAGGAGACGACCGGAAAGCTCAAAGAACCTCGTGCGGGCTTGTCCGCCGTCGCAAATGCCGTACTTCGCGAATCACGGCGTGAATTAGGAAACAAGAACGAAGGAAGTGACCACGGCGGAGAGATCTCTGAAGATGAGATTGCGCAAGCGGTCGACAGAGTTTGCGCAAGTCGAGGGTTTACCATCGACGATATCGCTCGTGCCGATATCATTGTCCACTTAAAACGAGATTTACTGGGATGGGGAGTGCTTCAGCCGCTCATCGATAACCCGGAAGTCACCGATATTCACTGCTACGATTACCAAACCGTTGTACTGCAACGTGGTAAACAAAGTGAGGCGACTGGAATTCACTGGCCAAGTCAAGAAGCCTACACCACCTTCGTAGACCGAGTTCTGTTTCGTTTAGGAAAGAGTCTTTCTACGCAGCAGCATACGGTGGACGCTTCATTCCCAGACGGGAAGCGATTATGCGCAGTGCATAAGAGCGTATGCGGTGCGCGTGGTCCACTGATGACCATGCGGATACCTCGGGTGCAAGAGGCTACGCTTGAGAGTCTTGTTTCTTTCCAAGTAGCACCTCCACTAATCGTGAACTATCTTGCCGCACTTACTCGAACCGTTGAAACGACCTTTATCGTTGCAGGCGAGACAGGAACAGGAAAGACAACGCTGATGCGTTGCCTCGGAACTCAGTTTCGTGCCGATGAGTCGGTAATCGCGGTCGAAGATACTCCGGAATTGAACTATCAACATCCTTATTTCAGAAGTCTCGTTTCTCGAACTGCGAACACAGAGGGTGTGGGTGAGGTGACGCTACAAGAGCACATCAGAACCACGCTCCGACTTTGCCCTACTCGAGTAATTCTTGGCGAGATGCGTAGTCCTGAAGCGGCTGAGGCATTCCTTGAAGCGGCACAAACCGGGCACTCTGGAATGTCTACGGTTCATGCGAGAAACGCGAGAGAGACCCTTACTCGTCTAGAGAGTTTACTGGGTCGAGCGCAACGTGGAGTAAGCATGGATATTATCCGACAGCAGATCGCACTTGCGGTGGATGTGGTGATTTGGAACTGCCGTGAGAAAGCGAGCGGTAAAGTTCGTATGGCAGAGGTGATCGAAGTTGGACACTTCGTTGAAGGGAATATCCAGATACGTCCAATGTTTAAACTCGTCGACCAAGGCGATAATCCGCAATGGGAAGTGCTTTCATACTCCAGTTTCCATGAAGAGATTCTGGAGCGGAACGGAATTTATCTGGGTGATGCACCAAAGTTTCTCGGTTTTCAGTCTGCTTCTAATGTGCCTGCCGCTCAAGAGGCGAGCACCTAGGGCGACGGAACCTTTGGTCAAATAGTTTGCGAATTTAGTAATAAAGAAGGGGCCCGGGCATCATGTCACTTACGCTCATTGCAATTATTCTCGGGATAATCGTTCTCGCAGTTATCGTGCTGCTGGTGGTGGTCACCTCAAGTGGCTCAAAGCGAGGTGGCGCTGGTGCGGGCAACGCAGCAGTAAGCGAAAATCTTCGGACATTAGTACTTGCGCAGCGTGAGCGCTCTCATGCCGCAGCACGAGGGAAAGAGGTCAGCGGTGACGCTGCCAACCTCGCCCTTGCCGCAGCGGCAGAAGGGGATATCAACCGTAAAAAGGTTGTTTCTTCTTCGCGAATGGATTTAGAGAAAAAGCTTCGCTATTCTCGCTGGCCGCTTACACCGCTCCAATTTCGTGGAATTCAAGCATTCGCGAGTTTGGCGCTGCTGATACCTGCCTATCTTCACGCTACTGTTTTCATTCAGTTGCTTGCAGCCTTCATGGGACAAGCCATCGTCACGGGAGTGCTCGATCGTGCGATCACGAAACGATTTAATCTTTTCGATGAAGATTATCCTGTGCTGTTACTCCAGTTCGTGAGCTTACTCAAAACAGGACTAAGTCCAATTGCTGGTCTTGAAGCCGCAGCGAAGGGTCTTGACGAAGATTCTCTTGTGCGAATTGAAGTGGAATTGCTTGTTGAGCGTCTACGTCTCGGTCTTACCGAGGAGCAGGCGATTAGCGCATTCGGTGAAGACGTTGCGCATCCAGAACTAGAGCTTTTCGTACAAAGTCTGATTCTCTCTAAAAGAGTTGGTGGAACGCTTTCTCAAACTCTTGAGCGTCTTGCGCGCCAGGTGCGGAAGCGTCAGCAATTTCGTAAGCAAGCGGTTGCTGCGGTGGGAATGGAGCGCTCTTCGCTCTATATGATTGCGGTTATCATGGGCCTCTTGATGATGTACCTGTCCTGGTCCGCTCCCGAGTTGGTATTCCCCGCATTTAAACACCCACTTGGAAAGAAAATATTTCAATTTGGTTTAATGGTCATCGTTTTCGGCTTCTATTGGTCGAAAAAAGTGACGAATATAAAAGTATAGAAGGTGAGACCAGAATAGTATCCCGAAGGGTATATTACTCAAGCTTCTTAGGAAGGCGGCATGGATAAACTACAGGTATTTGTCATTTTTGCGAGCATTGTCGGTGTTGCCGGCTTCGGTGCGCTTGCCTATGTATTGCTCGGCGGAAGCCAAAGCAAATCAACAGGCGGCATGAAAGAGCTCATGGCAACCGGAGGCTCCGGAGCTGGTGAGCCTCTTCCTGGTCGACCAGGCCGAGGCGGGGACCAAGATCCCTATGCCCTCACCGCGGAAGAAATTAAGAAACGCAGTGGCTCTGCGAGCTCAAAGAGCAAAACCGAGGACATCAGTTCCAAATTGTTCAAAGCGGGATTCTATACCGCTGCTGATAGACAAAGTTTCCTCCGTAAGCGGATCATTTCCTTCTCGGTCAGCATTATTGTTCTGCCGGTAGGTCTATACTTAATGACCTCAAACCCAATGCTGAGTTTTCTCGGTATTATCCTCGGTGCTATCGTTGGCTTTACGCTACCGATGTCATGGCTTGAGCGGCAAATTCGCGCGCGTGAAGAGGACGTCATGTACTACCTGCCGCTGGTAATCGAACAGGTTTCAATTGGGGTAAGTAGTGCCCTTGACGTTGCACCTTGTATTACACACATCGTTGAGATGGCAAATGAGCGAGATTCCCA
>CAYGNZ010000124.1:0-8643 GCA_964351345.1 uncultured Bdellovibrionales bacterium
GTCCGTATTTCCTTACCTCCTGCGGTGGTGTTATACTTCTCGTCCCGTCAGTCCCATAGGAGAATCGCTAATGGAACGAATGATACCACCGCGCGACGCTATTGAAGTTTATGTTAATCAGAACGGTTTCGTTTGTATAAAGCAGACATGCCATTTCGAGGGAGAGAAAGTTGTCATGCTTGAGCCGGAGCACGTTCCGACAATCGTTCAATGGCTCCAAGAATGTTTAGCTGAAGTGGAGGAAGAATTCGAAAAGCAAACCCAAAATGAGTAGATGACCTTCGTCTGCTAGGCAAATAGGGAACATTACCCTTTCCAATCTACATGAGTAAGCTATACATCGACAAAGACGGCGTTCAACGCGGATACTATGTATACGTTCATAAGGACGTTGAGACAGATAAAGTGTTTTATGTCGGCAAGGGGCAAGGAAGAAGGGCTTGGAGTGACCGACGCAGCCAGTATTGGAAGGACGCGGTAGCAAAACTTAAACAAGGTTGGGATGTGGAGATAGTGGCCGACGATTTGTCTGAGGACGAAGCGTTTGAGCTTGAAGCGAAAACCGTAGAAAGCCACGGCGGGGATATGGCAACGGGTGGCGTTCTTGCAAACTGGATTCCAGGCGGCGAGCATCCCGTCAGCGTTACGTTCAGCATACCCCTTCCCGAATCAAGCGTACGCTATCAAGAAGTCTACAATAAGGAGCGAAAGTTTAAGTCGTTACCTAGAATTGAGCAGGAGGTCTTCAGCAAGTCGCTGAAAGCGAACCTTGAAGAGATGATTGCTGACTTCACGGATGAAGGAGACGACGAAACCGAAGCGTTTCATTCGGAAAACCTGATATCAATGCTTGAAGGGATAGCGGAGGAGGCCGATCGCTTTTTGCGACGACGTATTTCCTTCCATAAATTTTGCCTGATAATCGAGTCGGAAATAGAACAAATTGAGTTCGAACGGAACTATCAGGACGAAGATGATCCAATGACGGAAACCGACGAGAAAGCGTATGACTCGGCAAAAGTACTGCTTTCCGTTAAGTTGGCCAACGTCGATTCAGGGAACAAGATTGAAGCCGTCACGAAAGCGGAAAAGGCGACTCAAGATTTGTAGGTTCTTGTTTGATTTGGAGAAATAGTGGATGTTACCCTTTCTCTGGACTAAAGCCCATGAAACGCGCAAAGTCGTATCATATTCTCGCCGCCCTGCTTGTCATTCGGGCGCTTGGGTTTATCCCAGCCATACCGCTGGCGTTCTATACGGTTGCAGGTCTTGATTCAGATCGCCTGACGGTCGTGGCGCTTTTCGTTATACCTACACTGCTCTTCTTTTTGCTGCTGCTTATCAGTGCATGGGGAGTGTTCAATTTGCGGGCTTGGGCGGTTTGGACCACAGTGGCCGCAGCATTGTTCGGAACGATCGCGTCGGCTACCGCAGTTCTCCCCTTCCTAACATATCTACTTACACAACTTGGTGCGCCTCCTTTTGCTGCAGTGGTGGCAGTTAATCTAATTGGAATCTCTGCTGTCGTATTCGTTTTGAAATCTCAGCATACTGAAAATCAGACCTAACAATCGGCTGCACCGGATCTGGAAGCATGTTACTCTCTGAAGAATTTGGATCGTTTACTGGGAACTTTCTCATTTAGTTTAATGAATAAAGACTTCGAAAATACCTCCGCATTCTTCTCTCAATTCGCAGAGTTCTCAGCTTCACTCTCAAAATTGTCGCTGGCGATTTACACCTTTGAATTTCATTACCTTGCGTTCGGAAGCTGGGTTTTGACGGCAGGTCAGAGAAAAAAGCGCTGGCGTTTTTGCCGGGATGGGAAGGAGTTTTTGTTGTCTGCCTCTGTGGGGGATTTTCCTGATTCCGGTACCGCACCTGATTGGGTCGCAGTCTTTGAGAGCAAGCTACCTAATTCTTCAAGCGCTCAACCTTTGGACGAGGTATTGAAGTTCCTCACGAATGAAATTGAGACATAGGGAAATACACACTCTTCTCGGAGAATCTTTTGTTACTCGTGGGGATACAAGGCGACGTTGGTAGTGCTACTGAGATGGCTGCACGCCATTTTTGCGAATCGGAAGGGCTCGGTTCAACGGAGTTTGTGTACCTTATTACTGCTCAAGCAGTCGTTGATGCGCTTTCGGAAAGGCGAATTAGTCTTGGGGTGCTCGCAGTTGAGTCCCCTATCGGCAATCCGATTCCTGAAACAGCGACTGCGCTTGAGAGGCGGACTCCTGAAATAGTCGCGCACGCTGAACTACCTGTTGAACATGCGATACTAGGGCGACAGGTACTTCCTTTTGACCGTTATACGTCAGTCGTTTCTCATCCGATAGCGCTCGCCAAGCATCAGAAGTATCTTAAACAAACCTTTCCATCTGCCCAGCTCGTCGAATCAAAAGACAGCGGCTCTGCCGCAAGAGAACTGGCTGAAAGCCGTCTCTCGGAGGATTCATTGGTAATCGCCATGCCGAGTGCCGCAGACTCACTTGGGCTCGAGATCGTTCTAAAGAGCCTACCCAACAATGAAAGTTACTTAACACATTTTATGTTGCTCAAGAGCGTCTGATATAGACGAGGCGCGCTGGATCTTGTGCGGATTTCGAGGCAAGATTGCTTGATTAGCTATTTTGAATCTTTGGCGTACGTTTTAATACTCCGCCGCTTCACTCCTTGGATTAATGAAATCTTTTCGCCTCGTTCGAGATCCCTCCCAGTGGCGCGTGCTGCTCCACTTCGGCATCGCAATCGCAGTTGTGTTACTGGTCCAAATTTCTATGTGGATATCGCAGAATGGACTCGCTCTTAACGGAGTATACTTCGGGCAGGAATGTCGAGTGATAGTTTGTCTGATGCCGTTTAATTTTCCAGGAGGATTGAAGCTTGCCCTACTCACGTTTTGGGTTCTGGGGCTTTATTCTGAGATTCGAGGGCTCTGCCGCGAATGCTCGAGAAGTATGCTAGTCTCTGCTGCGAGCAGATTATTTACCTATTATTTTCTCGCTGGGATATTATTCATGGGGTTCATTTGGCTTTTTGGTGGATCATTTTTCAATCTTATCCTTGTGCCCTGCAAAGTCGGATACTAATCGAATACTGCTTCAACGTACGGGCCGATAATGAATGTGATTCGAACGTCCACGCTAACTTCTCATGAGACGCGAGCTTAAGTCTTTACAGTCCTTGCGTGGTATTGCCGTACTCCTGGTCGTACTGCTGCACGTGTATGCCTTTGAGAAAAAAGCCGGAGTTGGTCCTTCGCTTCTTCCGGGATTTAGCATATTTGGCTCTTCGGGTGTGGACCTCTTTTTTGTCATCAGCGGTTTTGTCATGGTCTACACCACACTCGATGTGAAACGCTCTTTTGGTACATTTGGAAAATTTCTCTATAAAAGAGCTACTCGCATCTATCCTTTGTACTGGATCGTGACCGCAGTGCTTCTTCTCGGATACATTGCTTTTCCTCAGTTGATACATCGGACAGATCTTGCAGAAGTGAACTTTCTGAAAGCCATTCTGCTTTTTCCTCAGGAGAATCTTCCTTATGTGATTGTCGGGTGGACGCTTATTCACGAGCTTTATTTTTATGCCGCGTTCTCCTTTTTTGTATTGTGCGATCAAAAGAAGTTGCCCTATTTGCTCATCACGTGGCTGATACTGGTAATTTGTTTGTATTACAGTAGTAGCTCCACTTCCTCTTCAATTTTTCAGCTAATCGCCCACCCGCTCACGTTCGAATTTATATTGGGGTGTTTTGCAGGATTGCTTGTTTCAAAGGGTCGAATCTACTTTCCTACTTCGATGCTACTTCTTGGCAGCACGGCTTTACTTTCAGGCTGGTATTGCTTCCATGCTTTTATCGGACCAGAACTCTACGGCTGGTCACGAGCAATCTTGTTAGGCGTTCCATACTCGATAATTGTGTATGGAGCGAGTAGTTTAGAGCTTCGCGGTCTACGTTCTGCCTCTAACACAATACTTTTGAGATTAGGCGATGCTTCGTATTCTATCTATTTGCTCCATTTCTTTCTTATTTCCTTACTGACGAAAGTTTGGTCTCACCTCTTCCCCGCGCTTGAACAAACATTTCTCGATAACATTACTTACGTTTTATTGTGTTTTGCCCTTTCATGCGGGGCTGGCGTACTCTCTTTTCTTTATCTGGAGCGACCGATCATTCGAGCTTCTCGCTCGGTGCCGAAATTTATTTCTGGAAGGAGATTGGCATATCGCCGAGTGTTGAATTAGGGCCTGGCCCTAATTCAACCGAGTGCCGCTGTTCCCCAAGGAATCTTCATGCTAAGACCTAAGAGTTCTTTGATAATCGCATGGAGCCAATATTCTTGGCCCGTTCTCGCATCTCCTCACCATTCTCCTGCTAGTTACTCGCCCTAATCCAAGACGAGCTACCTAGTCTGCATTGACGCGGATTGATCCTTTGTGCGGCGCACAGAAGCTGCGCGGTAGAAGGGATTGATTCGCTTCACTTCTATAAGGAGATGACCATGGTGACCGATGTGCGTTCTATAACGGATTGGGAAGACGTCGAGGGATTGCTCGCCGGAGTGGAAACTTCTACTGCGCGAATCGAGTGGTTTAGGATTCGACCGTACGCCAAGCAACCGCGAAAGAACTTCCAAGGAATCACTGCTCTGGCAGGGAGTATTCGCAGCCTCACTCAGCTTGACTCAGTGAAAGTCCGTCCGCTCTCAGACGAAGAGCGAGCGGAAATTGCTGAAAAAGTCGCTGCAGGAAAAGCTGAAGAGTCGGAGCTTGAGTTCACTCACGAACTCATTGACGGCGAACGACGCCTGCGTAGCATGCGAGAGAATGCTACAAGCGATGGCTACGAGGGCGACGGGTTGATCGACTGTAAGGTGTATCACATTGATGATGAGCTGCTGCAGTTCATCATCAGTATCGCTTCAAACTTCGGCTCGCAGGAGCACGATCCTTTGGAGATTGCTGATGCGTTTGGCCGACTCCGTGATGAAGTTGGTATGAATGCCGCAGCAATCGCACGATTCGTGGGACGTTCCGATGGCTACGTCGCGGGCTTTTTGCGACTACTCGATCTTGCGCCCGAGCTTCGGAAACGTATCGAGGAAGGCACGCTAGGTGCGGCAATTGGCAAAGTACTCGCGCGAGTGGTCAAGGAAGAACAGCTCGCTTTGTTGGAGCAGGTCGAACGAGGCGGCCATCTCAATGTTGGTCGAGTAACAACCGCAGTGGAACGGAAGCTAGAGGGAGATCCTGAAGCTCGTAACCCAAATGTGCGCAAGCGAAGTCGCACCTCAAAAAATACCGTAGGTCGACTGGCGACTGCTTTGACTCGCGCTGAAGCATCCTTTGGGGATATGACGCCGGCCTCGATTGGATTTGCGGTTGAGGATCAGATGGGTCTGAAGTCTTTTGACTACGGTGCCTTGGTCGATACCGCTGTCAACGCTGCTGATAGTCTTATCGGCGCAATCGCAGCGGTTCCCAGTGATGGAAGCGGCCTCTTTGAAGAATTAATGTCTGGTGTGTTCCACCGAGGCCTTAAGCACGTACTCGACGTCGATGATGACTTCTGGCAATCACTTGAGGCGGATGCGCGCTCGAAGTTAATTGAAAAGCTCGAGCAAATTCAGGCCTTGGTCTCAAGCGCTATTACCAGCGCGAACTCTCACCAGTAAAGCTCTCCATGCGACAGTCGGTTCTTTTAAGGAACGGCAATTTGGTCTTTTAAGGAACGGCAATTTGGCGCTGCCGCGGGATGACTAGATCATCTCGGAAAGCGCCTTTTTCTTGACCAGCGATTGAACTCTGAGAGCCGAGCGTTCGACTCTACCGACCTTTTCCCAGGAATTACGGGGTATTAGATTGAATCTCCGGGCCCTTTATTGACAAAACTAGTCGGAAAACCTACCCTATACAGCCGCTCTTTCCCAACATTGTTTCTACTACTTCAGTGTATCGGCCTCTGAGGATAAATCCTCTTATCCGCAGAGGTTGATCGAGACTCAAGGTTCTACTTTTTTTTTGGCCTTTTTGGCACCGCATTAACCAGGGCGGATGACCTGGGAAAGAAGGAAAATGAAATCAGACTGGACTACTCAAAGCGTCTTTTCGGTCTTTCAACTCAGCGATTCCAACGCTGGGCTTGTCTTAGGTGATTGCCTGATACAAGCAAGATCGAGCTGCACGTTGCTCGCCCCAGATGAGCTAATCTCGAACATGATTTGGACGAATTTGGGGATCTGCGACATCCTGCTTCTGGCAAACGGTGTCGAGGTTGATGAAAGCGGAGATGAAACAACATTTGTTGATCACTCCTGCGCAAGCTACTTGCAGAGCGACACATTCAAGGAAAAGCTTTGCGAATTTCTTGAGCGACTGGGATACGAGGCTAAAGATGCGCAAGTAAGCTTCGCAGAGGACTTCATACCAATTCTTTGTCAGGCGCTTGAGGAGCAACATCCTAATCTTTACCCCGAGACCTACGAGCGATGCTCCATCGCTTTTGCCAGTGATCAAAACGTTGGCATGGCGATCGGAGTTGCAATCGAGCGACGGGAATTTTGAAATGTGAGAAGTTCTCGTGAGGGTCAACAGGAATCGAGTCCAGTCCAGCGTGTTAGGACGGTAGATTCTGTTGACCCTGAGGTTAGAAGTCGTCTCTTTCAACCTTATCCAATTTCATTTCTTCGAAAACACAGCCCTCGTGTTCTGAAGTAGCCACCAAATATCGCGCTTCTTTTAAGCCAAAATCAATTTGAAGGCCCCTTTTCCCCTGCACCTCGAAGAGTCGGTTTTGTGAGCGAAAATGCATCGTTTCGTGAGCGTTTCGTGAGCTTTTTCGGCCCTCCCGTGAGCAAATTGTGATCAATTATTTCAAGGGGTTAGCTCGATTCCTCGGGAATTCCGCGGTACTAGACGGATTCTGAAGTGGGCCTCTTATTGGCCCTGATTAGTGAATAGATATTGGCGAGCGAAGTAGTAAAAAGCTCTAACAAGAAAAGCACCCGAGACTGAACATGAACGGCACTAGAGAAACACTGGAAAACGAAAAAGGCGCAACGACTGTTGAAGCCGCTGCAGTGATTTTCCCGTTTCTTGTGATCATTTTTGGCATAATCCAGCTCTCAGTCATTGCATTCGAAGCAGCGTCGCTGCAATACACATTGAACAAAGCCGCTCGCTGGGGAGTTCTGGGCTATACGGTTGAAGATCCTGATCAGGCCGGAGTTCAGCTCGCACGAGGAGACTCCATCAGCGAATATTTCTTCCAAAAAGGAAAGAGCTTCTTCATTTCCGATGAGAACGTACAAATCTATTACTGCCCCGTGTCAGACCCACAGTGCAGCAACTCAGGAAATCCTCCAGGTAGCCAGCAATGGATGATTGTCCGCGCAGAAAAGCCAGTACCTTCATTTTTCGGCGTAGCGCCTCTTGCAGTCAGCGCAAGTGTGTTGGCGATGAATGAGCCGTTTTAGTTTTAAGCCAGTAATTACTCGCTCTCAACTACCATCTGCATCACCGTACTCCAAAGCGATATTTGTTAGAGATATCTGTAATCTCTAATGCTATAGTTCTCCTCTGCAATCTAACCATTCGCGGAGAATGAGCTTGACGATGAACGGCATTCTACTCGCACTGCTCTCAAGTCTTTTCTTTTGCCTGGTTTTGCTTCCGCTTTCTTTCTTCTATTGGTTGGGCGCAAGTGAAGCGATTCTTAGCTTGAAAAGCGGATTTAGACTTTATGCGGCGGGGCTCGTCGCTATTTTCTACGGGTTTAATCTCTTTTGTGTTTATCTCTGCGCGACGAGAGAGAGGAAGTGGCCATACGCGCTGATGGCCTATTCGTCTTGGTTTCTCGGCTTGCTTGGTTTTTACTTCTGGCTTGATCGATCCCTCGATTGAGTGCGTTTAGAGGCTAGAGAGCTTTTAGACAAAGAATCCTATTGCCTTTGCGGCGACTTTCTAGTATTTTTCTATATGCAATAAATGCTATTTTGATAGATTTTCTAACTACTTACGTCGATGAGCTACACGCTTCGCCCCTATCAAGAACAGGCCGTTACAGAGGTCTTGCGCCACTTCCGCAAGCTCAGCGAGCCGGCGATGATCACGCTGCCCACGGGGGCAGGGAAAAGTTTGGTCATCGCAGAGCTGGCTCGAATCGCACGGGGACGAGTGCTGGTGCTGGCGCACGTTAAAGAGCTTGTTGAGCAGAATAGTGAAAAGTTCCGTAGTTATGGATTTGAGCCAGGGATTTATTCCGCCGGTCTAAATCAAAAAGACAGTGCCGCGAAAGTAATCTTCGGTAGCATTCAGTCCGTAGCACGAGCGGACGCGAGCTTTTTTAAGGATTTCTCTCTACTCATTATCGATGAATGCCACCGCGTTTCTCTGGAAGACGACACGCAGTATTCTCAAGTCATTTCCAAACTGCTCGCCGCCGAAAGTCAGATTTGCATCTTAGGGCTTACGGCAACTCCTTTTCGCCTCGATAGCGGGTGGATCTATCAGTTCAACCACCGGGGACATATTCGCTCAGAGGATTCGAAGTTCTTCAAACGTTGTTTGTTTGATTTGCCAATCAACTACATGATTGAAAAAGGCTACCTTACTCCTCCAGTATTGATTGACGCA
>CAYGNZ010000125.1:0-903 GCA_964351345.1 uncultured Bdellovibrionales bacterium
CTTCTTCACGTCTCCGCCGGCATCAACGATATCAATCAACATCTCAACCACTCTTTGGTTCGCACCACCATGTCGTGGTCCCCAAAGCGCTGAAATGCCCGCCGAAACACAAGCGTATAAATTCGAAAGGCTACTGCCGACGAGTCGAACGGTTGATGTTGAGCAGTTCTGCTCGTGGTCAGCATGGAGGATAAGGAGAAGATCAAGTGCGGCAACAATATCGGGATCGAGATAGTAATCTTCCGCAGGTGTGGCAAACATCATGTTGAGGAAGTTTGCACAATACGAAAGGCTGTTATCTGGATAAATGAAAGGTTGTCCGATTGACTTCTTGTAGGCGAAGGCTGCCATTGTCGGAAGTTTCGCCATCAAGCGAACAATGCCCAGGTCTTGCCGTTTTTGATCTTGGGGATCTTCCCAATCCTGATAGAAGGTGTAGCAAGCAGAAACCACTGAAGCCAGAATTGCCATCGGGTGCGCGTCACGTGGAAATCCATCGTAGAAACGCTTCATGTCTTCATGAATGAGGGTATGTCGAGTAAGGCTAGTGGTAAACGTTTCTAATTCTGTTTTGGAAGGGAGATGGCCGTAGATCAGCAAGTAGCTTGTCTCAGCAAAATTTGATTTCTCAGCGAGTTCCTCAATCGGAATTCCGCGATAACGCAGTATTCCTTTGTCACCATCGATAAAGGTAATCGAACTAGAACATGCCCCGGTATTCCCAAAACCACTATCGAGGGTGATGTAGCCGGTCTTCGATCGAAGCGAGGAAATATCAATGCCGTGCTCGTTCTCAGTTCCAACCACCACAGGGAGAGAAACTGTTTGGCCATCAGGAAGTTTGAGTTCGGCAGTTTTCTGAGTGGATTTGTCAGACACTCCGTGTATCCTTTCATGAGTCAA
>CAYGNZ010000125.1:913-6165 GCA_964351345.1 uncultured Bdellovibrionales bacterium
AAACACAGCGTAAATCCTTAGCTCCAACCTGTGCGGTTCAATATCCAACGCAGATCAAACAGACGTCTAGTAGAACACCGCTTACTTATGATTACCGATCCTTCACTTTAGTTTCTACTGCGCAGCACCCGTTCCAGCACTGATTGAATAAAAACTCTCCGGCAACACCTGAAGTCTAACACAGTGGGAACCTCTAAAATATTGGGCTAGTTATAGAACACAACAGGAACTCAGGGTAGGGCGAAGTAGTAAGACCGTCCAACTGTGGTTTCAATTCAAGTTCAATCGCACCGAGCAGCGCTTCTTTAGCATCAGAAAGATGGAGAGAACCGCTTAATTGTCACTAAAAAAGTGCGTAAAATATCGAGCTAATCTAAGCGCTTAAGTTCGCTAAGTGCCTTGTCGATAATTTTACTGAGCGCGTAGGTGTGAGGCCCAAAAGCATGGGGGCCTTAATCGGATTGTGACCACGGGACAGAACAGATGAATTACATCATTAGCTTCATCGTAGTAACGGCGTCGGTCTTTGGCGGCTTTGCGATGGCTGGTGGACCGTTTCCGGTTTTGTTTCAGCCTAGTGAGTATGTGGTTATCGTTGGTGCTGCTGTTGGAGCACTCCTTGGTTACGCGCCACTACCAATCTTTTTTAAAGTTCTCAAAACAATTCCAAAAGTTTTAAAGGGAAGTGGTATTGATAAGAACACCTACATCGAACTGATGGGTTTACTTCTTACCATCTTCAGTGTAATCAGGAAGGAAGGTGTTTTAGGGATTGAGAAAGATCTCGCCGATCCACATGCGAGTGAGCGTTTCAATAAATTTCCCGCAATCGCACACAACCATCATGCAATGGATCTACTTGTCGGTTCGCTACGACTCTTCGTTGATGGCGTAGTCAATGCGTTTGACCTCGATAAACTGATGGAAACAGAGATCGATACGCATCACAAAGAAGAGGCAGTAATTCCTAACCTGGTGAACAAAATGTCTGATGCGCTTCCTGGTATCGGTATTGTTGCTGCGGTTCTCGGTATTATCATCACTATGCAACACATTGATGGACCGCCGTCAGAAATTGGTGCGCACGTTGCTGCGGCACTCGTAGGAACATTTCTTGGAATTCTTCTTAGTTACGGATATGTGCAGCCGCTTACTTCATCTATCGAAATGATGAACCACGAAACACATATCCTGCTCAATTCTATTCGCTCAGCCGTCGTCTCATTCGCTGGAGGCGCTCCTCCCGCAGTCGCACTTGAATTCGCACGAAAATCCATCGAGCAAGACATGCGACCAAGCGCTGAGGAAATGGAAGAAATCAACCAGATGGTCAGGAAAGGCTAAGGAACGGTGAGCCATGCCTGAGGGTCCTGACGGAAAAACCATCATCATCGTGAAAAAGGTTGATGGCCACGGAGGCCATCACGGTGGAGCATGGAAAGTGGCCTACGCGGATTTCGTGACCGCGATGATGGCGCTCTTCATGGTACTCTGGCTGGTAAATTCCGCAGAGTAAACAACACGGCAAAGAATCGCCTCCTATTTCAGAAAGCCTGGGGTGTTCCAAAAAGGATCGGGAACCCCGCTTGAACTCGGTGGTGGCGGAATTCTCTCAGATGCCTTTGCTCCTCCTGCGAGTGAAAATTCTCAAATCCTCGCTACCAAGCGAATTTACGAAGTTGATGCGAAAAGCGGAAAGGTTCGAGAATACTTTGATCCCGTTGAGGGAGAAGGGAAGCAAGACGGAAAGGATGGACTCACAGAAGCTGAGGCCGAGAAGCTACGTGAACAAGAGCAGCTTGAGCTTGAAGAGCTGGCTGAGCAAATTCGAGAGGCACTCTCAGACGGAGGCACAGAGGAGTCTGGCCTGCTCGGTGATGTTGATGTGAAAGTTGACCAACGAGGTCTACTCATCGAAATCATGGACACCGACAATGCCTCGATGTTTCAGGTTGGAAGTGCTGCCATCCTACCTGCGGCCCAAGATCAGCTCGATAAAATAGCCAAAGTTCTCTCACAACTGCCAAACCCGATTGATATCGAAGGGCACACCGATAGTAGGCCCTTTCGTGGCAAAATCGCCGCTCGTTACGACAACTGGAACCTTTCCAGTGACAGAGCAAACGCCGCACGAAGAGTGCTGCAAGATGCAGGCGTACAGCCAGAACAAATCGCTCGTATCGTTGGCTATGCGGATCAACGACCAAAACTGCTTGAGGACACGCTCAATCCAGCAAACAGAAGAATCACAATCTCAATGCGATTCACTCAGCAAGCTCAGGATGCTCTCAAAGGAACCAAGGTTAGAGAAACTACACCGAAAAAGATTCGCTTAGAAAAAGAGCAAGCCGGCCAAAAAACGCTTCGCGACGTTGAGCAAAGTAAAGCTGAGCCTACTGAGGCCAAGAAACTCGGCATTGAAACCACCAAAGAAGGCTCTCTCAGGGTTGAAGTGGGCACGACCCTACCCGAAGGATCTGTCGTGGCCAAACCAGATGAAGTCCCCACACGACCAAGCAAAATCAACAAAGACAAGATTTTCGGCAAAGAAAATCCCTTCTTTAACTAAGCTTTTCGACTATTTCGAGTGCCGTTCTGTGCTCCTGCACCCAACAGAACTTCTACCGTAGAATAACGTATTGGCGTATAGTCCGATCTAAGTTAATCCACGCATCATTGACCATCACAAGACCAGGAGCACTAGTGCGATTCATTTCAACAAGAGACCTGCTGATAATTGCTTTTCTACTGCTACTTGCCTGGGGCTGCGGAGGCGGCGGTTCTCAAGGTGCTCCCGTGGGCCCTGCTCGCGCGCGAATTATTATTAGTCCCAGCGTAATTGATAGTGGTGACCGTGCAGAAGTTGAAATTGAAATTTTTGAGATTGATCCCGATTTAGAAGAAATGGCGATCAAGGTGCGTTTTCCAGAAGCGCTAAGTTACGTGGTGGAGTCGGCGTTTTACTTATTCGAAGATGAGTTTTTTGATACCGGCCCCGATGAAAACGCGAATGACTCGGGGAATAACTTTCTTGTGTTCTATCTTGATCTTGAATCGGTTACTAGTGAGTCGTTTGCGCTGCTCTTTGAGCTTGAAGGAGTCAGTAGCGTCCTTGACGGGGAAGTCGGAGTAGACATCGACTTCGGCGACCCCGAAGAATCCAACGAATCAGAGTTCACCGTCACAGACCCACTCTTCGACGCGCAATCTACTGACGATATCCGCGTGGGTAATTTCACGGATGGTAGCTCAAGTAGTTCTAGTAGTTCGGGAACGGCGTAAGCACTTCTCGTTCGATAGAAAGCGGGTAATCATTGCAGACGCGGGCGCCCCTCGTTGAAACCTTAGTCGCGAGGTTTCGTGTAAAGTGGGGGTGTTGCGGGGGATCGTTCCGGAGCCAGCTACCTGTCTCCTGCACTTTGCAGCCTTTGCTTTTGGCGACGATGGGAAGGAAACCTCGCGACTAAGGTTTCAACGAGGGGCTTGGCTCAGGGTCGCATTTCATTTTTTCTTAGGGACAGATGGAACTGTCCCCCATGATGACAATCATACACTGGTATTTTGAAACAGCTTACTATTCTAAGGGCACGGCGAAGGTTGGACTGCGTGTAGTTTGCTCTTCGAAAAATCTCAATTCTTCGAATATAGCTCGGGGGTCTCGATATAGGCCCACCGAGTGAGGTAAGTAAATGGACTGGATGACTACGACATTGAGAGAAGTATTGCTGGCCGGCTTCTCCACGGTAGGTGTATTTACTGCGGTTATTGTTTACACTCGCTTGGTGGGCTTGCGCTCGTTTTCTAAAATGTCGGCGTTTGACTTTGCGATGACTGTTGCGGTGGGTTCGCTTGTTGCCTCTACCATATCGAATAAAAATCCATCCTTACTTCTCGGACTTGCGGCACTTGCGTTTCTCTATTGCGGACAGTGGCTTGTCGCATTGCTTCGGCAGAAATTTCCTGCCTTCAGAAAGCTTCTTGATAACAGCCCACTACTGTTGATGGAAAACGGGAAGTTTCTCGAAGAAAATTTGAGGGCTGCGAATGTGAGTAAAACCGATGTTCATGGGAAACTTCGGGAGGCGAATGTTTTTAACTATGAACAAGTCGCTGCGGTGGTCTTTGAGTCAACCGGAGACGTGTCTGTGCTTCATTCCGAAGAACCGAATATGAAAATTCAGCCGGAAATCCTCGATGGTGTCGAGGGGGTTTCTCAGTCCTAAGATCCAGATTTCTTAAGGGAAGCGTAGCGGATGATCCGGAAAGTCGACGCGCTCGCCATGCTTTGCTAAAAGCTCAGATGCCGTGTCTGTAGGGGACAGTTCCGTCAGTCCCTACGCACTAATCGAGACATAAGAAGAGGTCTAGTGTTCGAACGAATCGCCTTTCTAACTCCATATTAACCCGAAGCCAATCCGCTACTTGAAACCTCGCGACTAAGGTTTCAAGTAGCGGATTGGCTTCCGGCTAAGCCTTCTCAGTGCTGCGAATTTTTACCAGTGCTTGTTCGTCGCCGACTTCAGCCCCGACTTCGATATAGATCTCTGACACCTCACCGCTGCTTGGTGAGAAAATGGCGTTTTGCATTTTCATTGCTTCGATTTGAAGTAGGGCTTGATTTGCTTCTACGCGTTGACCGACGTTGATCTGAAGCTCGGTAACTACGCCCGGCATGGGGGCAAGGACGAGAATGCATCCGTCTTCATCGAGAGGAGCAGCTTTAGATTTTTTCTGAGCGCTTGAACTTTGAGTGCTGCTTTTTACCTCGACGGCACTAGGCACTGCTTCGGCGAAAGATACGTGATACTCCCGGCCTTCAAGTAAGAAGCGAACCTCGGCTCGGTCTTGCTGTAAGACTTCGACTTCGAAGCTTTCTCCGTTAACGAGGATTTTCATTTCGCCCCGCTGGTTTGGTTTTTAGCGTTCGCTTTAGTTCAAGTTCGTCTCCATTTGCGTCTTCGAGCTCTGGCAAGGGACGTGGACGAGTGCGAAGAGTTGTTGATTGTATTGCTCCGTGGTTCCCGGCAGCTTCCGTTGAGCGTAGGAGGAGAGCGGCGGCGATGCTGATTACGACTTCTTGCGGTAAGGGTTTGCTGGAGTCGTTCATAGTTCTCTCGGCGTAGCGTTAGGTTGTGATGCCGTGATGATTAAAGGGGTATGTTGCCGTGCTTGCGCTTTGGTCGATTGATACTTTTATTTTCTAGCATCTCGAGGGCGCGAATTAAATGGAGACGGGTGTCCGCAGGTTCAAT
>CAYGNZ010000125.1:6175-8635 GCA_964351345.1 uncultured Bdellovibrionales bacterium
ACTGTTCGCGGTAGGCAGCAACGAGTTCCTTCTCCTTTTTTTGCGGGTCTTTTGCGTCTTCAATTTCTTTGCGTGAAGTGATTCGTACTGCGCCCTCTGGACCCATTACTGCAACTTCCGCGGTTGGGTAGGCAAGATTAATATCTGCGCCAATGTGTTTTGAACTCATCACGTCATAGGCACCGCCGTAGGCTTTACGAGTGATCAAAGTTACTTTTGGCACACTTGCTTCGGCAAAGGCGTAAAGTAGTTTCGCACCGTGACGAATGATTCCGCCGTATTCTTGTTTGGTGCCAGGCAGAAAGCCGGGGACATCGACAAAGGTAACGAGTGGAATATGAAAGGCATCACAGAATCTGACGAAACGTGCAGCTTTTACGCTTGCATCAATATCTAGGCATCCCGCGAGATGCTGTGGTTGATTCGCGACAATTCCTACACTAATACCTCCCAGTCGAGCGAAACCAACGATGATGTTTTTTGCATAGAGCGCTTGGACTTCAAGAAAGGAGTCGCGATCAACTACAAGGTCGATTAATTGGCTCATGTCATAAGGCTTGTCGGCTTGTTCTGGCACAAGCGAATTGAGCGCGGCTTCTTTTCTTGCGGGATCGTCCTGGCATTCAATGCGCTCGGCGCGATCGAGATTAGAGGAGGGGAGAAACTTCAGTAGTTGACGAATCTGCTCTAGGCATTCGGCTTCGCTCTCGGATAGGAAATGCGCGACACCACTGGTGGTGTTATGTGTTTCTCCGCCACCGAGAGTTTCTTTATCGACTTCCTCCTTGGTTACGGCTTTGATCACGTCTGGTCCTGTGATGAACATGTGACTAGTTTTTTCGACCATGAAGACAAAGTCGGTAATCGCAGGAGAGTAGACGGCACCGCCGGCGCACGGTCCGAGGATTGCCGATATTTGCGGAATTACTCCGGAACACTCGACGTTGCGGTAAAAGATGTCAGCATATCCGGCAAGGCTTTCAACGCCTTCTTGGATGCGGGCCCCACCGCTATCGTTGAGCCCAATTACGGGGCAACCGATGCGCTGGGCGAGATCCATTACTTTGCCGATTTTTTTGGCATGCGCAGCCGCAAGGGAGCCGCCGAAGATAGTGAAGTCTTGGGCGAAGACTACCACTTTACGCTGGTCAATCAGTCCGTAGCCGCAAACGACACCGTCTCCCAAATACTTTTTATCACGAAGCTCTGGAGAGCTTTGCTGGTGGGTGACGAATTTATCGATTTCTACAAAGGTATTGGGGTCGAGCAATGCCGCGATTCGTTCGCGGGCGTTCATTTTGCCGCGAGCCTTCTGGCGTTCTTGCCGTTGCTTGCCGCCACCGAGTTCAGCTTCTTTGTGTTTTGCGCGAAGCGCTGCGATTTTTTTTCCTGCCATGGGGCTAGTATTACAATCAACGGCAAAGACAGCTATAAAATTTCTACAGATAAGGAGAAAAAGCTAAAAAGATAATGCATGAACCATTGAGATAAAGTTACAGTAATTCCAGCGCTTTTCTTTGGTTCCCTGAGTATGCCCGTGGTGGACGGCTTGAGCGCTACGAAAGATTGCAAGCGAGCAATCAAAGATTTGGAGTTTTAGGTGGGAAAGTCGAAAGTTCAAAAAGTTCGTGAGGCATGGACTAAAAAACATAATCTCCGCAGTGCGAAACGGAAGGATGCTTTTTTGACAGCGTCTGACCTTGAGATCGACGATATCTACGTTCCAACGAAACAGAGTCTCTCCGAGGATCATTACCTTAACGAAATAGGGTTACCTGGAGAGTATCCCTATACTCGTGGTGTCTATCCAAGTATGTATCGCGGACGTCCCTGGACGATGCGCCAGTATGCGGGCTTTGGTTCCGCTGAAGAGACAAATAAGCGCTATCGATACTTGCTTGAGCAAGGAACGCATGGGCTGAGCGTTGCCTTTGATTTGCCAACGCAAATGGGTAGGGACTCAGGGCATGAGCTTGCCAAAGGGGAGGTGGGGCGAGTGGGGGTTGCGATTGATACGATTCAGGATATGGAGCGGCTCTTTGAGGGGATTCCACTTGAAAGCGTGTCCACGAGTATGACTATCAACGCTACCGCGCACATCTTGCTTGCGCAGTATCTGGTGCTCGCAAAACGACAAGGGGTTTCATGGCAGAAGCTTCGCGGCACTATCCAAAACGATGTGTTAAAGGAGTATATCGCGCGAGGAACCTATATTTATCCCCCCGAGGGCGCGCTGAAAATCGTGAGCGATATTTTCGAATTCTGCAAAGATGAAGTGCCGCTCTGGAACACCATAAGTGTCTCCGGGTATCATATTCGCGAGGCTGGTTCGACTGCTGTTCAGGAGTTAGCCTTCACGCTTGCCGATGGTATCGCCTATGTTGAAGCGGCGCTTGAGCGGGGGCTTGATGTTGATGACTTTGCGCCCCGAGTTGCCTTCTTTTTTAATTGCCATAATGA
>CAYGNZ010000126.1:0-8634 GCA_964351345.1 uncultured Bdellovibrionales bacterium
TTCACCTGGGTCAGCGTTCTTACGCTCTTTGCGAAAGTCGGCTTCGATACCACTTTTGTTCGTTATTTAGCTCGGTACAAGAGTGCCGGAGAGTGGAGCTTGTTTCGCGGGATGCTCGCGTTTGGTGGGCGATATGTGCTCTTGGTGAGCTTAGGGTTTGTGATTGTTGCTTCTGTGGTCGTCTATGTAGTTCAGGCGAAGATGAGCGAAGAGCTGTACCTAACCTTCCTCATCGCTTGGATTGTTCTGCCCTTTGCCACCTTATCTGCGCTTCGTGTGGCCGCCTTACGTGCACTGCGCGCCGTCGCACTTGCTCAGTTGCCAGAAATGATACTTCGCCCGCTTGTCCTCATCAGCGGTGCCTTTTTGCTCTACTACCTCGTGTTTGAGCCGATAAGCGCTTCGACCATGATGATTATTGACCTTGGAGCTCATGTCGCGACTTTTGTCTTAGGCGGCTATTGGTTAAGCAGCAAACTACCCGAAGAGAGCAAAGGAATAGAATCAGAGACTCGATCCTCGGAATGGATACGCTGCGGCTTTTCTCTCCTCCTGTTGTCGGGCATGCTTAGAATTATGAATCGTGTGGATACCATCATGATCGGTATGCTTCTCGACACCACTCAAGCCGGGATTTACGTGGTTGCAAGTCGCGGTGCTCGCTTGGCCGTTTTTGGCACAGGAGCGGTCAACATGATTATGGCTCCGATTATTTCCTCTCTCTATACAGAAGACAAAAAAGCCGAACTGCAAAAAATGCTCACACTCGCCGCTCGATTTATTTGCTGTGTGACTGTTCCCGTCGTTCTTGTGCTTATTTTTGGCGGTAAGTATTTTCTGGAATTGTTCGGTGCTGAGTTCCTGGTAGCTTACCCCTGTTTGATTGTGCTGCTGATCGGGCAGTCAATTAGCGCATTTTGCGGCTCGGTAGGCTATGTGCTGAGCATGACAGGCCATCAAACAACCGCGCTGAAATTCGCTGGTTCCAGTGCACTATTGAATATCGCGCTGAATTTTCTGCTGATCCCGAGATGGGGAATTGAAGGCGCAGGGGTTGCGACTGCAATTTCGGTCGCCTACTGGAACATCGCCTCGTTGTTCTATGTAAAGAGAAAGTTGGGATTACGAACCTCCATCATTTAGGAAGACAAGTGAGCGACGCAAAACTGAAAATAGTCTATATCCTCGGAGCGGGCAGAAGCGGCTCTACCGTGCTCGATACGGTTCTGGGTAATCATACTGCAATGGAGAGCCTGGGCGAATTGCATCGACTTCCTCGAAACGGATGGGTCAACGGAGAGTTTTGTTCCTGTGGCACCAGAGTGACCGAATGTGACTTCTGGAAAACGGTTCGTGCGGAATGGGACGCTCGCAATCCTCAGTACTCACTTGAGCGGTATCTTGACGCACAAGAATCCTTTTTGCGCTTTCGCTATCTTCCGAAGTTATTCTTCCGCCATTTTTTCCCCTCGGCTGAATTTCGAGAGTTTGTAGAGGCAACAGAAAATCTTTATCTCTCGATCGCGAAAACCAACGGCTGCTCGACACTGGTAGATTCTTCAAAGAGTCCCGCCTTTGCCCTTGCCCTTTGCTCGGCTGAGCGTTTGGACTTGCGAGTGATACACCTTACGCGAGATGCACGAGGAGTCGCCTATTCTCAGAAAGCATCGTTTGAGAAAGATGAAAAAGCCGGTGTTGAGCGTGACTTACGTCCTCGCTCAGTACTCCGCACTGGGTTTTTCTGGAATATCACCAATCTTCTTTCAGGCTTTGTCCGCTCTCGTCTTGCTCAAAAAAATTCGATTCGAATCCGCTACGAAGACTTTATGCAGGACCCTCGGGCAACGCTTCGCAGCATTGCGGCGTGTATTGAAATTCCACTCGATGAGCTTGCCGACAAGATTGAACAAGGCGAGGAGTTTAGCGTCGGACACAACGTCGCTGGCAATCGCTTGCGTATGGCTGGCTCGGTGAGACTCTCACCGGATACGAAGTGGGTGCGGATGCTCTCGAAGAAGGACAAAGCCCTGGTATGGCTCTCTACCTGCCTGCTTATGAAACACTATGAGTACGGAAAAACTCCGCAGCCCTAGCGGAGGGATTTACATTTAGGAGAGTGCGGAGTGGATTGAGAACACCACGTTGAGACCGTAGTCCTCCACGTCTTGCTCCCAGCAAAGAGTTTTCGATTTAATATCGTAGAGCGCGATTCGAGAACTCATATTCCCGGCTGTTTCTCGCAATCCCAATTTGTGTTTCATCCAGCGTAGATTCTCACGGATCTTGGTTGGACGAAGTCGAGAGAAGCCTACGACGAGTTTTTCCTCATCAAGCACCAGCAATCCACGACACCAACCAAGTGCGAGGCCCGCATCGTTTATTTCATTGAGATTGAGTACCGTCTCAACCTCCAAACTACTCGTGTCGGCAACGATGATATGCCCGTCAACGGTAGTAAAATAGACCTTCCCTTGATGCACAATGCCGTCATGCGGTTTTTCTACTCCGATATCGATACGTCGTTCTGGATTCTCAAGAGAAATCGCATCTCGCTGTTCGAAGCGGGTCGCCCATAACTCATCATCGATAAAGAAACAAAAATTGGGGTGTGCGTGATGTGGTTTGGTCGTCACTACTTTCCGGTAGTCGATATCCTTGGAGAAGCGCTCCCAGGGATCTTCTCCCAACACATTCCACTCTTGAATAACGTGGCCTTGCTGATCAATTTCAACAAGCATATCAAGCCCTGTGGTCACGACAATCAACGTCCCCCGATTCGTCGGTCGAACATGATGCACGTCGTTGAAACACGCTAAGGAAATGTAGCCTTTCTGCTCAAATGAGGGGTAGTCAAAAAGCAGAACCTCAGTTTGCGTGCAAACATAAAAGGTATCCTTGTCCAAGGTCGCGGCTTTGAAGAGCACTGCAGGATCCTGCTCCGCGCATGCCTCGGGAGGAGAAACATACTCAACGCACTTTTGATGACTTCCTGTACGAGTGTCAATCCGGACGATAAGACCCTGGCGGTGTCGATGCCATTCCTCGACTTGATGCGCCGTCTTTTTTTGGGCACCACCAACTACATACAGTTGCTCTGGAAGACAGGAGATAGATTTGTTCAACGAACTCACGACACAGCGTATCCTAGCTGCTCAAGAAGTTCTCGCTGCACATTTTCCATAGTCGCGATTTGTTCTTCTGTAAGATCGTCTTTGTATTTCGAATTGAAATTTTGCAGTTTTTCAGGAATTGCATCCAACACCGCCGCATTCGCGCTCAAGCCGCAAAAATTGAACAGCTCACTCATGGTATCTCTTGGATTCTCACAGAGACCTTCATAGGTGAATTCAATATAGCGCTCTCCCAAGCTCTCTTTTCGATCAAGGATGTATTGCGTAATTTCTCTCCACTGGAGTGCAGCCTGCTCAATTGGATCCTCACGACGAAAGCGCTCCCACTCCGGCGGCTTGCAAAAATTGCCAAAAGGAATCGGGTGTCGCCATTCTTCTCTGCCGATTCGACTGGCGATAGAATGCGCAACTGCTCGGCCATCACGGATGGCATGAATGTAGAGCGCGTCGGGAAAGATTTTTTCAAGAAACTCAATACGCACCGAACTTCGTGGATGCTTATTGATCAAGCGAGCTTTACCGGAGCGGCGACGGATGAATTCAAAGTAGGCGTGCAATCGCTCTGCATTTTCTTCGGTCACCTCATCAGCAGTCCATTGATGGTCCGCCTTGGGATCGTAATATCCTTGCGGATCCCAAATACGCCCCGCTTCAGATTTGTTTACTACGTCTGGATGTTTGGCAAAGATACCCACACTTACCGTGGTCCCACTCCGTGGGCATCCGATCATGAAAATCGGCCTTTCAATCGTTGATTTTTCAGATTGGAGAAAACTCCAGACATTAAACTGAGCAAGTTCAGCCTGAGCACGAACTGCTTTTGCCGAACTAAGAACGGTCGGCGGTAAGTATTGGCGAGAGATTTGTCGTAAATCCATGTACTTGAGTTAACTCCAGCGAGGCTTGATATTGGGCGTAATAGATACCATTTTCGTCAATAAATCTCAAACCCTACCCCATTCATCCCTGGGTAGCGCCTGGCGTTGCTGCCGCTGTCCACACCTCGCCCCAGAGGTAAGATCCTGCTTTCTTTCAATTTTCACGAATACACTCTCAGCTCACTATAGAGCTGCGCGTTTTGCGAGGAGCTTTCGTCCCGACGATCAGAAACGACAAAAACCGAGAGAGTGGCAAGGAGTCCGAGGAGGAGGAGGAAACAACGCGAGTCAAAGAGGTTGTGACTAAACACTCCACCAATCATCACTACCAACATGAACACCTGACCGGGCGGATAGCGCCTTCGCCAAAACATATGCAGAATCGCACAGAGCATGCCGAGATAGGCTGCTAATCCAACAAGCCCGTTATTCACCCATTGCTGGAGATACAAATTATGTGTTCCCGATTCCCAGGAGCGCGAGTGTGCGGTGCCAAGCCCGAGTAGAGGAGCCTCATTTACTAGCTCGAGTGCATGAAAGACCACTCGTAATCGACTTTCCTCCGATCGAACAAAGCCACCACCATCGCCAAACAACATCTTCAGCCTCGCTTGGGCTCGAGGTGCAGACATGAGTTCTGCGTTTTCAACCACTATCGGCACCACGATGGCAACCACGGCTGCAATGCTTAAAGCCGCCGCAAGAAATGACAGGCAACGCTTCATTCGTCCAGGGCCGCGAAAAAATACGAAATACGAATAGCACACGACAATCATTGCAAACGTCAGAATTCCACTTCTTGAGAGAGTCGCGAATACGCCAAAGCCTCCGATGAGAAGCACAAAGGTATCAAATCGCCGTCGATCAATGCGGTAGGTAAGCGCTGACGCCGTCATCATGTTCATCGTGAGTGAAGCGAGGTTCGGGTTTCCCGCAAAGCCAGCAGCTCGAGAATTAGAATCGGAGAAGGTGCCCGGCGTGGCGAGGTCTAATCCAATGGAGTACATCAAAAGCAGCATTCCGAGCACCACCACAACACTAAAATACTTCTTCACGAATGGAAGTATCGGCAGCTGCATCGCAACGAGAAATACAATCAGGTCGAACACGAAAAAACTAATAAACTTCCCGCCCGAAGACCAGTTCGCCTGCGGTAGAAGGGCAAGGAGCAAGGCAATGCTTACCACAATCGAGAAGGTGACGATTGCGATCGAGTTCTGTTTCGCGATGTACAGTATTTTCGAAAGCGGCTTACGCCGAAGTAGATCGCCGAGGAGGATAAATGCGCAAGGAGGCGCGAAGGCGACAACGAACAGTTCTGTCGGTGGTATTGGAAGAGCGCTAATTGCGCCAAGGTAGAGATCTGCACTGGAAAGAAAATAGACCAGGACAAAGCAGGTGTAGCAACCAAGTGGATCACTGAAGACAGGATTTTTCAAAGAGAATCTCATACTCAGCTTTCCCAGAGCACCCGTGGGGCAACAGCTCGCCTGACCCGAGAGGCTTGGCCGTCATCTCTTCTATGAAGGTAATATTTGAAATGACGGTGTAGTGCTTTCACTTGAACTGAGTTGGAAGTTTTCAGTCGAGTCGAGACAATCGGTGAGGGCACCGAGCAAACTGACTGTTGTTACGCTAATTACAAACCAAGCTTTCTATTTGAAGCAAGAGTAAGGGGATACCTGCTTTTCGGGCTTTTTTCAACTCCTGAGCAAAAAAATAAGATTATAAGCAGTGAAAATTGCTAATAATTTGAAAAGCTAAGGTTGATTCTCAGGGGGGAGAATCTTAGCGCAGCGGTGTGGGAATGATGTAGTCATTTCCTCGGACTCGTAAGGCCCAGGATGCCACGGTCCCGCGAGTACTCGGTCGTACCTCCACGACCCCATAGTGATCAGCCTGCTCAAATTGGTTGAGGTGTAGGGTATGCGCGCCGCTGATTTGATAGGACCCAAGGTGCCGAATCGTGCCGTCAGGACGAGTCATTTTCACCTCAACGTTTTGTGTTTGAGGACTTACGCTGAGTAACCAGGTGTCTTGAGCAAGGTAGGTATTGTATGAGCCTTTGAGGGTGCTGCCAAGCGTCGGCTTTGCCTGAATGCCAAACATATAGCTGATGCCAAGATCTGAGCGCCGACCATAATGCATCGCTACCGCGGCAACACTCCCGGGCCGCGATCCTTGAACTCTCGCGTAGCCAACCTGCATGGCCCCGAGCATTTGATCGAGAATAATATGCTCAGACGCATACGGCGCTAACAATAGCTGACGCTCAGAGCGCTCGGCGCCAAACACTTGCACGTTCACACTCGTTGCTTCCGAGGAAGTATTGACGACTTCCAGCACAGAGGATCGAACCACCGTATCAACTGGAACATACAGCGGCTCTCCCGAGCCAACCATTCCCTCAAGCTGAAATGCGGTGTCAAAACTCTCCACGGTACCATTATTGTCAAATAGATAGCGCACATTACGAAAGAGAAATGCTTCCGAAGTATTATCCGGGCGCCACTCCACAAGCCCCACCTGGCCAGAACCTACGCTGTGACCTGCAATATCTGAGCGTTGCCCTGCGGCGAGTACGACTCGCTCAGTACGAATCAGTGATCCGTCTTGAGCAAAATAGAGCAGAGAACCGCGCTGCTCGCTGCTTGCAAGATTGGTCAGTTGCAGCCAATTGGTGACAAAGAGCAATTCCTCACCAGAGGCTAAGCTTGGATGCATGGTGTTTAAGGTTACGAATTGAGAACCCTTTTTCCCCCTGGTCATTTGCATCGCTACGGCGAACTGGAACATTCCTCGTGCGGGATCATGCTCGGGCCGGTAATAGACCATGCGGCCGTCGATTGCACCCGGCTCACCAAAATGTCGTGAGCAAACTCGTCCATATGAATTGCTCTCTCGCCCGTTGAAATCGTGCACGAGTGCGTCGAATTGTCCGCCTGGAGGGACGACGAATTGAGCGAGACTATTCATGTTTCCATGAATGTCGAACAAGGTCGTCTCGACCCGAACTGCTGCATTTGATAGATTCACATGCTCAAAGACATTCCACATTCCGCCAAGGAAGCTATTCCAGTCTGCGCAAATGGTGTTACCTAATCGACTCACCACGCTTCCAGCGTCGAGCGGATTTGAGCCGGCATTTACCTCATCCCCATCGTCGATCCAATCTCCGTCGGTATCTCTTCGGTAGGGGTCAGTTCCTAGTGCGATCTCCTCCTCATCAAGGAGCCCATCATTGTCCGAATCTGGATCAAGGTCATTCGGAATTCCATCGTTGTCTGGATCATCGGGGTCAGGAGCACGAGGGAGAGGTATTGGGTGATTCCACTCCTCAGAATACTCGCTTTCATTGCCGCTGGTATCGTATGCGGTTACCGCAAAAAAGTAGTTCGTGCCCTCAGCAAGATCGAGCACGGTATAGCTTTGCACATTCCCCACATCAATACTTCGCGTATACCTGCGAGTTTTTGTTCCGTAGTAGAGTTTATATCCAGCGAGATCTCTTAGAGGAGAGCCATCCGCGTTCGTGCTGGGGCTGCCCCAGTTCACCTGCAATTCAGCGGCGCGGGCGAAGTTTGTGAGAAAAAAGAGAGGCACCACAAGCAAAATGCTGCGGAAAAAGATGCGGGACTTTGTCGCCTTCTGAACAAACGTACGCAAAACAACCTTGATGAGAAACAACCTACAAACTTTTGCTGAAGCATCTCGGGCTTCAAGAACTAATGTGTGTATGATTTATATCGAACTGAAACCGACAGAAGATTACAGATTAATGCGCTACAGAAATAAATCCCGTAATATTGGGGACTTATCTATTCGCGTTTTTGTGAACTAAGAACTCTTTCTCGGTGAGAGGCTTAGTGGAGTTCGGCGGGGATAACGTATTCCCAGGGTCGGACGCGGAGTATCCAGGCTGCAAGCGTACCTGGCTCTTCAGGAATAATAGTAATTGTTCCAGTTTGTCCCGCTGTTTCGTAGTGAGATAGATCCAGTGCTGCCGTTCCCTCAATCGGCACACTTACATCAGCAACGGTGTGTCCATCAGAACGTCGAGCGATAACTCTTACATTTTGAGTACGACTACTTACAAGACTCACCCAGGGGGATTGAGCAAGATTAGTATTGTAGACACCATCCAAACTTGGCGCGAGTGGTTCGGTTGCGCGCAAGGCGTAGGCATAGCGTAACTCACCCTCGATTGTTCGAGCGTAGTGTGTGGCAGTGGCTGAGATACTTTCTGGCTCATCCGAACGAACCGCCACTCGCGTCAGAGAGGATGGTGCGACGTAGTTATCCAGCGGAAGATGCATACTTCCATACGGCGGTAGCACCACTGTCTCTCGAACACCGTCGATATACACGTATGCGGCGACTTCCACACCAACTGCGTTTGATAGCTCGAGAACCACGCTTCTTCCGACCGTATTCACCGGGACGTATTGAGCTTGGCCTGTTGCCGTTTTTCCTTCCACTTGCAGGGCGGCATCGAAGGTAGGGAACGCTTGGGGGTTATCGTAGAAATATCTCGCAGCGCTCAATTGGAAACGCGTTACCGCTCGCTCAGGAGACCAACGAACAGAGCCATACCAATTCGTGCCGAACTGATGCAGTGCAATCGA
>CAYGNZ010000127.1:0-1514 GCA_964351345.1 uncultured Bdellovibrionales bacterium
GGAGAAGTTCACTAAAAGTTCTGCGAAAGACCTTCCTCAAACCTGCGCTAAGCGGTTCACTACTCACCCTACTGTTTCTCTGGCTTGATCCAACTCGAGTACTGGCAGCGGTAAGTTTCGGTTTGTCTTTGTTTGCGATTCTCACGGTGGAGTCAGAGTTTCGAAGAGCGGTAAAGAACAGACGCGCGCTTCGCACGGATGAGTCTCTACCCACGGCAATGGCGCAAGTGGTGCGTCGTAAACCACGTCGCTACGGCGGCTTTCTTGTCCACCTTGGAATCGCAATAATGGCAATCGCGATTACCGCTTCAAGTGCCTATAAAATCGAAAAGGATATCAGCCTCACCGTCGGGGAGTCGACGGTGGTGGGTCGTTACGAGCTGAGCCTCAAAGACGTACGCAACGATAGGCAGCCAAATTATGACGCGATTGTCCTTGATGTTGCCGTTGCAGAAAAAGAAAGCGGAGAGTTTCTCGGGATGATGACTCCTGAACGTCGAGCATACACGGTAAATGAAGAGGTTACGACAGAAGTAGATTTGAGAGTGACTCCAAGAGAGGACTTATATTTAGCGATGGCGGGTTTAGATATCGCCTCAACTAAAAATCCAGATGGAAGTCATCAACCTGTTGATTTGAAAAAGACTCCCGTGCTGATTAAAGTTTTCATTAATCCCTTGCAGGTATGGTTATGGTTTGGCGGTGTCGTCGTACTGTTCGGGACATGTATTGTAATTGCCGAAGGCGTACTTCGACCTGAACTGAGTCGGGCGAGAGATCTCGCTGAGGCGAGAGTAGCGGCGTAGAGGTAGAGGTAGATGGAGCTGACAGAACTACTTAGTATCGCAGTAAGCTTTGCTTTCGCGTTAGGTATTAGTTGGTGCCTCGTTGCGCCATTTTTCTCCAAAGAAGAGGGCTTTCTCGGCGAGCAGAGTGATGCCGTTGCCAGAGAGACGCTCCTTCGTCGCAAGGAGATGTTACTTGAATCACTTGAGGACCTTGAACTTGAGTGGAGTGCGGGGAAGATGCTTGAAGATCAGTATCGACGCACAAAAAGTGAGCTCGAAAAAAGGACATCCGACTGCCTTGCGGAGCTTGATGCGCTAGTCGCTTCGTCTACGAGCCTGACCGAGAGTGAGAACGCTGTTTCATCCCCCGACGAATCTCAAGACCCTGACGGGAGCACTAATGGCACTTCTCAGGCTGCGTGAGGTAAGCAAGCGTTACGGGAGAACAAGAGCGCTTCGCAAGGTTACGCTTGCAATTGATCAGGGTGAGTTTGTCCTCGTTCAAGGACCAAATGGTGCTGGCAAATCAACGCTCCTTCGCTGCGTGCTTGGTCTTGAACGTCCCGACTCGGGAAGTGTTGAGATAGATTCCCTCTCGCTGAGTTCTCAAAAGAATTTTCGTTCTATACAACACACTTACCGCCCGACGTATCTTGGTGCCAATCATGGACTCTACGGGCATTTAAGCGTGCTCGAGAATCTCGAGCTTCGAGTTTCTTTGTATTC
>CAYGNZ010000127.1:1563-8570 GCA_964351345.1 uncultured Bdellovibrionales bacterium
GTTTTTCACAGAAGTCTCTCTCTCAATGCTCTCAAGGAATGAAGAGGCGCGCCGCACTGGCTTGCGCCTTTGCGGTCTCTCCCAAAATCCTGTTGCTCGATGAACCCTTTGTCAATCTCGACGAAGAGAGTGCTCAGCAACTGCAGCGTGCCCTTGAAGAACTCAGAAGCGAAGGATGTACTATTTGCCTTGCGACTCACGAAAAAACGTATCGCGAGGTGCCGAAAGTGAAGCGCATCACCCTTGTTGAAGGAGAGCTCCGGTAGTGAAGACCTTCTTCTTACTTTGCCAAAAGGATTTTCGCTATTTCTCTCGCTCGCAGGGCAACACCATAAGTGCTTTTGGTTTTGCCTTGCTGCTTACCTTGGTCGCGAGTTTTGCGTTCAGACAGGTCGGGTACTCCCAAAGAGAGCTGGCAGAGGTTACTCCCGGGATTCTCTGGTTGATCTTTTTATTCTCTGGAACGATAGCCCTCCGAAATGGCTTCTCCTATGAAGTTGAAAACGATGCCCTTCGCGGAGTAATTTTTAGTTCAGTGGACTCAAGCATTTTTTATCTTTCAAAGTGCGTCAGTAATTTTGTGTTCCTCGCGTTCCTTCAAGTCTTTATCTTACTCATGCATGGCGTGCTCTTCGGCGTAGAATATTTTGAGGTGTTCTTTGAGCTACTCTGTATCTCTTTGCTCGGTGGCTGTAGCTTTGTCTCACTGGGCACGCTATTTTCGGCAATCGCTGCAAATCTTCCCGGCCGAGAGGTGTTGCTGCCGTTGATGCTGTTTCCGTTGAGCATTCCTCCAGTTGCTGGTTCAGTATTTCTCATGAGGCAACAGCTCCTTGGCAGCGAACCAGTATTTCAGGGGTTTTGGTTCATGCTGCTGCTTGGCTCTGCGCTTCTTTCTCTTGTGTTAAGTTGGGCCTTGTTTGATTTCGTGGTGAAAGAATAGGACGTAGTCCTTGAGAAAGTTGACTCACTTCATCAGCATAGTAGACTGCGTTTTGTAAGGGTGAATCAGCCCATGATCCTAAGGCAATGAAAATAGAAAGTATCATCAACCAGGAATTTCTTACCCGTTCAAAAACGGTGCGATACATACTGCCGACGCTAGCGATCCTTGGTGTTGCGGTGAGCTTGTTCTGTATTTTTACCGTTGTCCCGAATGAAAGAATAATGGGTGCTGCGCAACGAATTTTCTATTTTCATGTTGCTTCGATAATGGCGGCGTACTTGATGATTGCCGTGCTTTTCTTCTCAAGCGTGTTTTATTTAGGGTCAAAAAAAGACGAGTGGGACACGCTTGCTTCGGGGGCTGGCTCAGTGGCGCTTTTGTTTTGTTCTGTGGGCCTGGCTTCGGGAATGATCTGGGGGCATTCGGCGTGGAACGTGTGGTGGCGATGGGAGCCGCGGTTGGTGTCTTTTTTGGTGTTGTGGATGATTCTTTTTGCCTACGCGATGTTGCGTGGTTTCGCGCAAGGGCATAGCGCGAAGAAAAATTTCGCCGCAGTGCTCGGAATTATCTCTGCGGTGAACGTTCCGATTGTGATTTTTTCAATTAAGCTTCTCGACCACACGCAACAACTTCATCCAGAGGTCGTTGCGAAGCAAGGCCTGAAGGATAGTAGCTATTGGTATACCTTTGCCTTATCAAACGTTTCCCTTCTTCTTTTTTCACTTTGGCTGCTTGCAATAGTAACCACTACCTTGTTTCTCCGACAAAAGGCGGAGGAGAGGTTCTGCTAAGGAATATCGTATTATGGATGCCACCCCTGATACCTACTGGGATTTGTTTCTTGGATACAGCGCTATCTGGTTTTGCGTAGTTATCTACTTGCTGCGCTTGCAAGTTGCGCAACGAAAGCTCTCTGAGCTCCTTGGAGCCTCGGAGGAGGGAAGCAACAGCCAATGACGGAAGAAGCTCGGTGGAGAATACTGTCCGCGGATTTCAAGACTGCTGCTTCTAGCTACTCTCAACTGCCTGGCGATATACAATTCGAAGCTGCATTTGTTGGCCGCTCGAATGTCGGGAAATCAAGTTTGCTCAATGCTCTTTGTGGTCGGAAGAGCTTAGCCAGGACGAGTAAAACACCCGGTCGTACTCAGCAGTTTAATTACTTCGAAGTGCGTTTTGCCGAATGTCTGAAGTCTGGGGAGCGTGTGCGGGAGTGCACAGGATACTTTGTTGATGTGCCAGGATATGGCTATGCGCAAACAAGTAAATCAATGCGCTCCTCTTGGCAGAAGCTTATCGAGACCTATTTACTTGAGCGTAAGCAGCTTAGTTCCGTATGTCTGCTCTTAGATGCACGGCGAGACCCTGGAGAAGAAGAGAATTGGATCGCTCAGTTGGGTCGAGAGGGAGGTCTGCTGCCGATCATGACCAAGTGCGATAAGTTAAAGAAAAACGAAATACAGAAGCGTAGAAGCGCTATCGCGGAGACGCTTGGTTTTTCGCCCAAGGAACTCATCCTGAGCAGTAGCGCCCCAAGTAAGCTTCGGGGGCTTGATGAGATTGTCGCGCGAATAGCCACCGCGTTTACCCAAGGCTAATCCATGCCTGAGATTAGTGTTATTATCCCCACATTAAATCGACCCAAGGAAACGCGTCGAGCAGTAGATTCGGTTCTCTCTCAAAAAGGAGTTGCCTTTGAGTTGCTTGTTATAGATGACGGAAGCTCAGAGCCTGATTTGGTATTACAAGAGTTTGTTGAAGCGGCGGGGCACCGATATCTCCGCCAGGATAATGCGGGTGTGGCCGCGGCTCGGAATCGAGGAGTGCGGGAGTCCTCAGCCCCATGGCTTAGTTTCTTAGATTCTGACGATGTGTGGATGCCAAATAAACTGCGTACGCAGTTCGAGTTTCATCAACATCATCCCAGTATCGCGATTTCACAAACCGCAGAAGTTTGGTTCCGCAAGGGGAGACGAGTAAATCCCAAGTTTCGACATGCCAAGCCTGAGGGGGAGTTTTTCGAACGTGCGCTTGAACTGTGTTGCGTGAGCCCCTCAGCGGTGATGCTCACGCGAAGTCTTTTTGATCGTTGTGGTGGATTCGATCAGCGTTTTACTGTTTGTGAAGACTACGACTTGTGGTTGCGTATCGCGGTGGAGCATCAGATAGGCCTCATTGATCAAGAATTGGTCATCAAATACGGAGGTCATGCGGACCAGCTTTCTCATTCGCAGTTGGCTATGGATCGCTACCGCATATGCTCCATGCTCAAGCTCGCTTCCTCGACAGAGCTTGAATTAAGCCGCCAGAGTCTGCTGCGGCACTATCTACAGAGCAAGGTAGAGGTATTGCTTTCGGGAGCAAAGAAACGTGATAATTATGAATTCGCCAATGTATTAGAAGAAATACGCAGCAGTAGCGCGCAAGATATCGCTCAGTGGCATTTCGACGAGGAAACATCAAGGCGCTTACTCGCACCTCTGCCACGATAGACGGAAGATAGAAGAGTTTGTCGAAGGAATCCAAATGTACGGTGCTCAATACCCGTTCAGCGAGGCAAGCTGAAGAGTTAAGCTCGTGTTTAAGACAACATGGGTTTGGAGTACGAGAGTTTCCTTGTCTTGAATTCTGTGCATTGCAGAACTCTGACGTAGAGATTCCCTCCAGTGCTTCGGGAGAGGTATGGTTTTTGTTTACCAGCCCGATGGGGGTAGAGTTTATGGCTGAGCTTTGCACTCTTTCGGAGTACCGCATTGCCTCAATCGGTGAGAAGACAGCAGTGGCAGTTGAGTCCCTGGGTGGAAGTAATTCGTTCGTCTCATCTGAATCCAACTCCGAGGCGTTTGCTCAAGAATTTGCTGATTTTATGAGCGATCGTTTGCCAGAAGTGACGCTGTTACTGCCGAGAGGTCAGAGCGCAAGTGAGGCACTGCCGTCAATACTTGCAGCGCGCGGCGCGAAGGTGAAAAAGATTCCATTGTATAGAACCGTGTTTCCCGGCGAGTTATCTGAGCGTTTAATCGAGCTTCAGTCCTATTTTCAAGACATTGCCGTGGTGTCCTGCACGAGTTCTGAAATTGTTAAAAATTTCTCAGCAGTGCTCTCTCTCGATGAGCAACTTTTGGCCCACGCGCGCTCTCTGCCGTTTGCGGTGATAGGTCAAAAAACTGCCGAAACCGCAAAAAAGTTAGGCTATTCGAGGATTTTCGTCGCCAAGGACACCTCGGTGGAATCTCTTGTATCCTTGATTGAATCGCGAGTGTGGTCTAGTTCCTGATTCCGGCGGCGGCAAGAAAAGCAGGTATATCGCTCAGGTCGGGGAACACCGCATCAGGCTGCTGTTCTGCCAAGTGCTCCACGGAATACCGTCCAGTAGCGACTGCAATAGTTTTCGCACCAAAAGTTTTTCCCGCTTGGACGTCCTGCGGCGCATCACCAATCACGACGACGTGTTGTTCAGAGAAAGTATTGGGCAGCTTGTAATGCTCTTTTGCCCTGGCGGTAGCGATACGTACAATCTCGCTGCGTTCAACGTTGTCTGAGCCAAATCCACCTATTGGGAAAAAGCGGTCAATTGAGCCTCTACGTAACTTCACATATGCCGCATGTTCAATATTACCCGTCTCAAGACCTAGATGAACACCAGCGGTAGCCTCAAGTTTAGAGAGTAAGTTTAGAACTCCCGGTAACACTCTGTAGTTCTCACAGAGCGAGATCGTTGGCTCTAGGCGCGCGACATATTCGGCGGTGAGAGTCTGATACTCCTCAGGGCTAATTTCTCGTCCAAGGTTGTTACGACATATTTCTTGGACAATATCAGGATCGGTTCTTCCATGAGGAATAGTCTCTCCCCAACAATTTGCTACCCCAAAGATCTGTTCGAAAGCCGATTCAAAACTACTCTCAGCGCTCGGTCCTGCTTGCAGGAGAGTGCCATCGATGTCGAAAAGGAGAAGTTTCATCATTTAGTGCTCGGGGGAAAGTATGCGGTTCTCGACTAGGGGTAGCGAAGTTGACTAAGTTTATCGTATTATTTGTGTGCCAGGAAGTCATTCGCTTTTTTTGGATACGTTGCTTTCTCTGTGCTAAGTCTAGGCCCGTACTTTTCTCAAATTCGTAGGATAGCAATTGTCAGCAGAAACAAAATACCGCAGCGCCCTGGGCGAAAGTCCCTTACATACTGAGGAGCTCGCTCGACTCAATCGCAACTATTCTACCGCGCAAACGCTGACCGATGCTCAATCGAAGCAATCGTTTTTAAATAAGCTGCTCGCGCCCATCCGTCGCATACTTTTTTCAGACTACGCAGCGGCGCAGACTGAGTTTCAAGCCGATCTCGTGCGAGTACTGAACCGATTGAGTAGCCTTGAAGATGTGCGCCTCTGGCGTATGGAAGATGAGCAACGAGGAACCTTAGAAGGCTTGGAGCGCGATTTTCAAAAAAAGCTCCAACAAGAGAGAGATACTCTCATCGGGACTTTGTCACAAATGGAGTCCCGAGTTGATGCTCATCAGGAACAACTTGCAGTGCTAGAGTCCGTGACCAAGGGGCTAGAGCGGATACTTGGTGCAATGAGTTCAGACGTTGCGCAAGCGGCAGCTACTACCTCTGAAAGCGATTCAAGCAAACAACAATTAAACGCTCAGTCGTTAAATAGTGATTATCGTTATGTGCTGCTTGAGAACCGTTACCGAGGTAGTGAGGAGCAGATTAGTACGCGACTCTCGGTGTATGTCGATTATTTCAGAGGGAGCACAAAACCGGTTGTTGAGATTGGTAGCGGAAGAGGAGAGTTCTTAGAATTATTACGCGAAGCGAATATTTCTGCGTACGGACTAGAAATTGATGCCGCGATGCAGGAGCTGTGCGTACAGAAATCACTTGATGTTCGTAAGGTTGACGGGATCGCTCACTTAGAATCATGTGAAGACAATTCTCTTGGTGGCCTACTTGCCGTGCAGGTAGTTGAACACCTTACTGTGGAGACACTCGAAACGCTTCTCCGGCTCGCGGCAAAAAAAGTTGTCGCGGGAGGATATGTTATATTTGAAACAATCAATACAAAGTCAGTCCTCGCACTTTGCCAGAATTACTTTCGTGACCCTACTCACGCTCAGCCCCTGCATCCGCAAACCATGGCGTTTATGGCTGAAATGTCAGGCTTAGAAGTCAAGGAGATACGCGAGCTCTCCCCCTATCCGCCGGAGGCGACGCTGCAATCTATTCCGCTTGAGGAGTTTATGACTCCTTCCGCACGCCAAATGGCTGAATTGATCAATCACAATTTTTCGCCACTCAATAGTATTCTGTTCGGATTTCAAGACTATTCGATTGTCGCCACGCCTGATTCTCGGGGGTAGAGGGATGCGCTTGGCGTGGCTTAGCACCGAGTCTCCAAGTTTTGCGGTGCGCTACTGTAGAGAGTTGTTGGGTCCCTTGCTTGAAAGTTCATTTGAGCTAGTCGATTCTCCCGATACCGAGACACTTGCAACTTGTGATGTCGCTTGTGTTCATCTGGATGATTCCCTGGGCAAAGAGAAACTCTTTGCCCAGATCACCAAGATTCCAAGTTTGGTTTGGCTTCATGATGTGCTCTACAAAGATGGGAGCCACTTGGATAAGAGCAAAAGCTTTTTGCCTCATCTTTCATTGGCAGGTTCTGTTGCCTGTTCGCACCTTCGAAACGCTGCGGAACTTCGTGCGCTTGCAAATTCCCTCGAGCTTGGGCTTCCCGCACGAAGAGTATTATTGCCGTATCCGGCACGAGAGAGTGCGAACGTTGCAGCACGAGCAGACGCTTCCTGCATCGCGTTTTGTGGTGCGCCGAATTTGGAATCCAGGGCTCATAAGCTGCTTCATGTGCTCAGTACTCGCAAGGTGAATAGAGTGTTACTGTGGATGCTTGAGGAGGAGGAGTTAGCGCAGGCGCAGATGATGTGTGTTGAATTTGGGGTGAACGAAGTCGAATTCATTACTCCAAAGTCTGCTGCGGCATGGGAGCGTATTCTCTCGCGTTCGGCGTTTGCGATTCATACTCACTATAGCGCCTACTCAGATCCT
>CAYGNZ010000128.1:0-8558 GCA_964351345.1 uncultured Bdellovibrionales bacterium
ATTGAAAAATTATTATCCCCGCGTTTCTCTCGCTCTGCGCGCAATTCATGACTTATCTTACCGGAGCAAATCAAAAGTTTTTCGGCGTTGAGATACTCCTTTCCTTCACCCATCACGCAATGAAAGGCGCCATTTGCCAGGTAATCCAAAGAGGAGGATGCGGCGGCCGCTCGAAGCATGCTCTTTGGCGTCATTACTACTAGCGGTTTCCTCCATTTGCGTAAGGCTTGGCGGCGGAGAAGGTGGTAGTACTGTCCGGCGGTAGAGGGATTGCAGACTTGAATATTGTCTTCCGCAGCACTCTGAAGAAATCGCTCGAGACGAGCACTTGAGTGTTCCGGGCCAGCGCCTTCAAAGCCGTGAGGCAGGAGCATGACTAAGCCTGAAAGCATTTGCCACTTATCTTCTCCCGCGCAAAGAAATTGGTCGATAATGATTTGGGCTCCATTGACGAAGTCACCGAACTGGGCTTCCCAAAGCACTAGTGCCTCGGGATAGTCACGACTGTAACCATACTCAAAGCCAATCGCGGCAGCTTCTGAGAGCATGGAGTCATACACATCGACTTGTGCTTGGGTCGGACTAATGGTGCGAAGTGGCATGTATTCTTTGCCATTCTCATAGTCGTGTAACACTGCATGCCGATGGCTAAAGGTTCCTCTACGAGCATCTTGACCGACAAGACGGACCGGCATTCCTTGGTCAACAATACTTGCAAAGGCGAGAGCCTCAGCCATGCCCCAGTCAACAGCACGTTCACCGCGACCCATTTTCTGACGCTGTTCGAACACTCGCCCTACTTTGGGGTGTATCGTGAAATCGTCAGGCATCACAGAGAGCTTCTTGGCATACTGCTCAAGCTTCTCTCGCGGAACCGTGGTGGGAACTTCCAGAGATTCTTCGTAGTAGCCTCCGACGTAGGATTCCCAGTAATCGGCAGGTTGGGTCCAGGTCGGCGCTTTGGTCATCTCGCGCCCCTTTTTTAAACCATCCTCAAGGATGGCAATCGCACCTTGCTCTAACTGAAGAATATCTTCTTCGGCGATTCCCACTTGTTCAGCGTAGGTTTCAAACAATAGCGGGCGATCTTTGATTTCTTGATACAAGAGAGGCGAAGTGATCGTCGGATCATCTTGCTCTTGGTGCCCGTAACGACGATAACCAATTAAATCGATCACCACGTCACTGGAGAACGCATTGCGATAATCCTGAGAGAGTCGGCCTACGCGAACCACATCGTCTGGGCTTTCGCCGTTGACATGAAGGATAGGACAATACAGCCGCTTCGCGATGTCTGAGGCATAGCGCGTGGATTGGAATGCCTCAGGCTCGGTAGTAAATCCAATCAAATTGTTAATGATGATGTGGATTGTTCCGCCAATATCAAAGCCATTTAAATTGGCGTAGTTCAGTGCCTCAGCAGCAATTCCCTGACCGGCAAAAGCGGCGTCTCCGTGCATCAAGATACCGAGGACCTTTTTGCCTTCAGTGTCCATGAGCCGTTCTTTTCGCGCACGAACTCGCCCCATCAATACGGGGCTGATCGCCTCTAAGTGGCTCGGATTTGAGGCGAGGTCCACATAGACTTCATGGCCACTTTCTGTGGTGTAAATACCGTTTGAGCCTTTGTGATATTTTACATCATCACTTCCTAAGGCACTTTTCGGGTCGATATCTTCAAAACCCGCAATAATCGTCTCGGCAAGCGTATGGGTGATGTGGTGCATCACGTTGAGTCGCCCACGGTGCGCCATCGCAAGCATGACCACTTCCACACCTTGTTTTGCCGCTTGGTCAAGAATGCTATCGAGTAGCGGGATGAGGACAGCAAGACCATCGAGGGAAAATCGCTTTGATCCGACGTAGCGGGTGTGGAGAAACTTTTCGAAGGTTTCTGATTCGAGAATGCGTTTTAAAACGTGTCGCTTGTTGAATTCAGGCGCTTCCTGCTCCAGTCGTTCTGCAATCCAATCGCAACGATCAGGATAAGGCATGTGCATAAACTCTGCCCCAATTTTTGAGCAGTAAATTTTACGCCAAGCGTCTGCTTCCTCACCCTGGAGGGAGTCGAGTTCACGGTGCGGGAACGCAGGTATGCGCCCAAGCGCGTCGAGGTCAGCTTGAAGGTATCCCCACCGCCTAAAAGTGTCAGCTACGTAATCTCTCGCCATCAAGTCTCTTGCTCGCCGTCAATCTATTCACGCAATCAGTCGTCCATACTAGGCATTTTGCTTTACCCTAATCGAGGAGCTAAAGCGGATTGTTTCGTGAATCCAAGCCAATGTGTCCGTAGACAGAATCACACCTAAGAAAGCGTGTTACCCAGTAAGCTACAATGAAGTACCCACGGCGTGTGGCACCCCTGATTACGCTCCTCACCTGAGAAGAGATAAGTTCCCCAGAATATTAGGACTTCCCTTGCGCCTCAAGACACTCAAGCAAACGCTTCGAGGCTTTGTATCATAGTGAATTAAGGCCGCAAAGGATTGTAGACTAAATGCCAAGTTCTTGAGTTAAATTATCTCATTTTCTCGCGGCTCATCTAACCGTTTCGCCCTACCGCAAGAGCACTCCTTAATACCGATGGCGAGTGCCTTGTGTTAAGGATCGGTTCCGACAAATCTAGCTCTGCGCTAGGTGGTGTGTGGGGAAGTTCGCTTGGGCCACCCTTGCGGTCGTCTGCCTCTTATTGCTCAGCAAGTTCATCATTACGACGTTCAATTACATCAATAGACTTTAATGCTAAGAAATTAGAATGGCGTTTAGCTCCTTTACTTTCATATTCTGTTTTTTACCGCTCTTTCTGATTGCGTACTCTCTTTCGCCCAAGAGATTAAAAAACTTCGTCGTCCTCATTGCGAGCTACCTTTTCTACGCCTGGGGAGCGCCGAAGATAGTCCCCTTGCTACTCCTAAGCTCAGTACTCGACTACTTGTTCAGTCAGAGATTCGAGTCGAGGTATCGCCGCACGTTATTTGGAATTGCGGTAGGGCTTAACGTTTTACAGTTGTTCTATTTCAAATACAGTAACTTTTTTATCGGAGAGTTTAATCAGCTTCTCTCTGGTCTTGGGTTTGAGGCGATGAGCTGGAGTTACGTCGCCTTACCAATTGGGATATCTTTTTTTACGTTCCAAAAAATCAGTTATCTTGCTGATGTCTACTCCTCTCGTGTGCAGCCTGCCACTCACGTCTTTGATTATCTGCTGTATGTGGTGCTCTTCCCTCAGCTCATCGCCGGTCCGATCATTCGTTATCATGATATCGCAGATCAAATTAAGTCTCGGGAGCAAAGTGCCGCAAAGCTCTGGTCGGGCATGTTTCGATTTTGTCTTGGTTTTGGCAAAAAAGTGCTGATTGCTGATGAGTTAGGAAAAACAGTTGCGGTGCTGTTTGAGATGGACCCGAGCAGTCTCAACTCCTCCTACGCTCTTCTTGGCGTGCTGTGCTACAGCTTTCAAATCTATTTCGATTTTTCAGGCTACTCCGACATGGCAATCGGCTTGGGGCGCATGATGGGGTTTGAGTTCCCTGAGAATTTTAACATGCCCTATATTTCGCAGAGTATTACGGAGTTCTGGCGGCGCTGGCATATTTCGCTCTCAAATTGGATGAAGGAGTATCTTTATATTCCTCTTGGCGGGAATCGACTTGGTCCGACTCGGACGTATGCCAACCTTTGGATTGTCTTTTTGCTCTCAGGCTTATGGCATGGTGCGAACTGGACTTTTCTCTTTTGGGGTTTCTATCACGGTCTTTTCTTAGTCTTTGATCGGCTCTTCTGGTTGAGAGCGTCCGCGAGTTTGCCACGGGTGTTGCGGGTTGCCGTGACATTTTTTGCGGTAATGGTTGGCTGGGTGTTTTTCCGCTGCGAAACTATCACCCAAGCCTTTGCCTATCTTCAGGCTCTTTTTTCTATCCATACGTTCGGAGAGGGAATTCCGGCCCAGTATCTGGCAAACATCATGCTTCCCCGTGGTCAGTTTGTCTTCGTGCTTGCCTGTGTGATTTGCATCGCTCCGCTCTTTGCCCCGCTTGAGCCCCTTGCGCGCAGGACTTGGGTATCCTCGCCGCGTCCTCTTCGTCTATCACTTGAGTTTGTCAGCGCCCTCTTCCTTCTTGTTTCCTCGGCGCTTGTTATCGGCTCAGGGAGTTTTAGCCCCTTTCTCTATTTTAGGTTTTAGCAATGAACATACTTCGACGAATATTTTTTCTGATTTTACTTTGTCTTTTTTCATTGCCCTTGCTGCAACTCTGGATCGAACCGTTCCCTCGAGTGGGCCTTTCCAACGTTCAAATAGACCGCACGTTCCCTAAACTCAGTATCGACTCTTTTGGAAGCGGCAAATTCCAAGATGCTTTTGAGACTTGGTTCTTACGAAATCATGGACTGTGGGGGACGTTTGTTCGCTCCGCTAATCAATTGAACTACTCAATATTTGGTCAAGTGTCAGGGAGCTTGGATGCAAAGGTGATGCTCAACGAGCATTTCGACCTAGTGCAGAGTAGCTATGTTGATGACTACAATGGGCTGAGTGGGAGCGCGAATGCGCAGATTGTAGAAAAAGTGCAACAGCTTGCTCGGCTTTCTTCCTACCTAAAAGAAAGAGGTAAAGCGTTTACTCTGCTGATTAGCACCAATAAGTTCGCGCTCTATCCCGAACGATTCCCTGCGTCTTTTTTCTCTGCACAACCTCTGTCTCGAACAATCACGCAGTTTAGGAAATTTCTCCATGAATATCAGGTGCCAACGCTTGACTCCTTTGACTTGCTTGCGCCTGAAAAATCTAAAGCCTCGACACTTCTATTTCCTCCAGGCGGTTCGCATTGGAATTCATATGCGAATTGTTTGGTGGTGCGTGAGTTGATTGATCAACTCCAACAGCAAATGCAGCAACCCTTACGCACGATTTCTTGTAAAAAAATTGAGGGAGAGAGTAAGCGAGCAAAATCAGCGGATGTGGATCTTACCCGAATGGTGAATCTTTGGGATTCATCGAACTCGCGCGGCAGAGTTCCGGTGGTAGAGGTAACCTCTGATCAAAATGCCAAGGTCACTCAGCCCAAAATTCTTTTCGTCGGGACGAGCTTTCTGTGGGCGATCATGGATTTGATGGAGCGAGAGCAGGTCTATGATTATCGAGATATGTTTTTCTATGCGCGGAACAATTATTTTTATCGTGGAGAACGTTCGGCGAATAAAAAACGCGGCAGAGTAGCCATAGAGTACGGCTCTGGCGTGTTTGAAAAGCTACTTGAGTATGATGCGGTGATATTTGAAGTAAACGAAGCGCTTGTGCTCAAGGCGGGCTTTAGTTTTTTCGAGAAGTTTAACGCCGAGTGGGAAGCACGTCAGCCTAGTGACTAGGGTGTGAATAGGAGACGGGCGGAATTCTGTTAGTGGTAAGTGGCTATTCTCAAAGCGTTTTTTGAGACGACTTGATTGGACTAAATTACTAGGTAATATCGCGCCCAAAGTTGTATTGGGTAGAGGGCGATGCGTGGGTGTGAATGGAGTGGTGAGCGTTTCGCGGCTGCATTTTCACCCACACGGTTGGCACTTTTTGAAGGTTTTTTATGAACAGCACCGAGGATGCACAGCGTCTTTTCAAACAAACTCTTGCGGGACTTCGAGTTCTTGCCGCGTCTATCTGTGGGGATGACTCCCTCACCGATGCGCTTCGCGGGAAGATGTGGGATGCAGCGCATACCGCAATCGCTGAGTTTATTGTCGCAAGCGGCAGTACCTGTCCGCTTGATCTTGGAACAAGTTCGCACGCGGGTCTTGCGAGAGCCTTGGCGGCAATTGGACGTGGTACGGTGGTTGTTACCACGATCGATAACGACCCTCACAATGTAGATTGGAATTCCACTACGCTTGGGCCTAACATCTTTGCAGTGCACGGCGAACTGTCTGAACCGCTACACTTTCAAGACGGTATATTTGACGGAGCGACTTCTTCGTTCTGCTTTGAATATCTCAGCAATGAGGAGATAGCGCGTCTTTTCGCCGAGCTTGCTCGTGTGCTCGCGCCTGGTAGTCCCATCGGCTTTGCGACCTACGGTTCGCCAATGATGGATGAAGCGGATCGAGAGTTTGACGACCGTACGCGCTTTTCTGTGACGGATGAGGATTGGAGCTTCGTGCATGCCGGGCTACTGCTTCGTCTGCTGGAGTGCAATGGCTTTGTCGATCTGAGAGTTTCGTATCCGGTTGATGCGGATTCTGTCGATCCTGATCTGGTGGATCTCTACTCAAGCCGAGTTATCACCGGTCGTTACTGCCCGAGAGGTTAGTTCTCCTTGCGACGTTCATGACGCTGCAAGGTTTCCTTGTCAGCGTGTGGGCGTCTCAATTTCTTCAACGCATTTCTCGATATCGTCGTTATCTAAAATCTCTAGAGACAGAATCGACCTGAGAAAAACGCGCACTAATGTCACTAAAACGTTGGCCAAAAAGATGAAGCACTCCTGATTCAAATTGCACCTTGCCGTAGGCGAGTAGGAATACACTATCGCAAAGGACGTCGTGGAATCGCTGAAAAACCTTTGGTCGAATAATTAAGTTACACATTCCGCTCTCATCTTCGAGTGTCATAAATACCGTGCCTGCTGCCGTCATCGGTCGTTGTCGTAGTAGAATAATGCCCGCAACCGCCACTTGTAGCCCGCGCAAGAGAGTGGCATCGCGTTTGATTTGTCCTGCAGAATACACTCCCATTGTTTGAAGCTCTTGACGGAGAAAAGAAACCGGATGAGCTTTTAATGAGAAGCCTTTTGTCTGATAATCTTTAACCACCTGCTGTTTGGGGTGGAAGGCAGGAAGTCGCACGTTCTTTTCTGGAGCTTGTGGGGAGTTTGCAAATAAAGGCAGGGAATCATCTCTTAATTTTCCGGCTTCCCATAAGGCTGCTTGCCTGTCTAGTCCAAGAGAGCGAAATGCATCAGCTCTGGCAAGGTGACGAAAGGCATCAGCTCGCGCCTTACTCTTTCTCCACAACTCAGTCAGAGAAGGAAAGTATCTTTCTTGTTGGACTACTTGCTGTATCGCTTCTGCATCGCTTCGGCGTAGTCCTTTTACTAGTCGCATTCCTAGACGCAATGCTGGTTTCGTATCGATTCCTTCTAGTGTGCAGTCCCATTCGCTATGCAGCACATCCACTTCTCGTATTGCAACTCCATGCGATTTTGCATCAGCAATTAGTTGTGCTGGTCTGTAAAAGCCCATCGGCTGACTATTAAGTAAGGCAGCAGTAAACGCTGCATGGTGATGATGTTTAAGCCAGGCGGAGACATACACTAAGAGTGCAAATGAAGCGGCATGGGATTGAGGAAAGCCATACTCACCAAAACCTCTGATTTGTTGAAAAATACGTTCAGCAAAGGCCAGTGAGTAACCATTTTTCTTCATTCCTTGAGTGAGTTTTTTACCGAATGCAGCAAGTGCATTCTTGTTTCTTTTCCAACTCCCCATTGCCCTGCGGATTTGATCAGCTTCTCCCGGAGTAAAACCTGCAGCGACGACTGCGATTTCCATCACTTGCTCTTGAAAGATAGGAACACCAAGCGTTGGCTCTAGCACTTTTCTTATCGCCTCGCTGGGATAGATAACCTTCTCTTTACCGCTTCTTCGTTTCAGATAAGGATGGACCATGCCGCCTTGAATTGGTCCGGGACGAACAATTGCGACTTCGATGACGAGATCATAAAAGCAGCGAGGTCGCAGACGTGGGAGCATGCTTTGTTGAGCTCGTGATTCGATTTGAAAGACACCAATCGTATCAGCCCGACATATTGTGTTGTAGACGTTCTCATCTTCTGGGGGGATGGCGTGTAGCTGAAGTATTTGTGCGGGGATTTTTTGTTGCTCTGATGCTCGAGTGTTAATCAGATCAAACGCTTTGCGAATCATCGTCAACATCCCCAGTGCCAGGATTTCTATTTTTACCATCTCTAGTGCTTCGATATCATCTTTATCCCATTCGATGACCGTTCTATTTGGCATTGCTGCATTTTCAATCGGCACCATTTGCGAGAGCGGGAATTCACTGATGATAAAACCTCCCACATGTTGTGAGAGGTGTCGCGGAAAGCCACGAAGTAACTTTACTAACTCAATAGTGCGCTGTATCTGCTGACAATCTGGGTCCAGGTCTCGGGCAAGGAAATCTTCAGGTGAGAATTGCTCCTTCTCGCTCCGTGTAAAGAGTTTGATAATGCCGACAATACGTTCTTCATCTAAGCCAAATACTTTACCGACATCTCGTACCGCGCTTCGGGTGCGGTAGGTAATTAATGCGGCAGTAAGCGCTGCGCGATGGCGACCGTACTTTTGATAAATATATTGGATAACCTCTTCTCGACGTTCATGCTCAAAGTCGATGTCGATATCGGGAGGCTCGTTTCGTTCCTTGCTGATAAATCGCTCAAAGAGGAGATTGATTCGATCAGGATCAACTGAGGTAATCCCAAGCACGTAGCACACCGCCGAGTTTGCGGCAGCACCTCGTCCCTGGCAGAGAATACTTTTTTCTCTGGCAAAACAAACGATATCGTACA
>CAYGNZ010000129.1:0-8556 GCA_964351345.1 uncultured Bdellovibrionales bacterium
AAAACATCGATGAAGACGCGCTGAAAGTCATGCGGCGTTTGATTCGCCATGGCCATTACGCCTTCCTCGTGGGCGGCGGGGTGCGAGACCTCCTCCTCGATAAACAACCAAAAGACTTCGATGTCAGCACCGATGCAACACCTGATACGATACGCACCCTGTTTCGTAACAGCAGAATTATTGGGCGCCGATTTAAGATTAATCATGTCTACTTCAAGGGCGGAAAGATTATCGAGGTGGCGACCTTCCGCAGTTCATCCGCTGATGATGAGGAAGAAGAAGTCCAGACCTTGGGATCTGATAATACCTTCGGTACGCCGGAAACGGATGCGGTGCGCAGGGATTTGACGATCAATGGTCTATTCTACGACCTTTCAACATTCTCTGTCGTTGATTATGTCGGTGGGATAGAGGATCTCCGTGCCAAAACAATTCGAATCATTGGTGATCCCGTGGTGCGTATTCAAGAAGATCCGGTGCGGATGATTCGAGCAACCCGACACGCTGCGCGCGCTGAGTTTGCCATCGAAGAGAAGACCTACGAAGCAATTTGCCAAGAAAAAGCGCTGATTAAACTTTGCCCCACTGCCAGAGTGTATGAGGAGTTTCTCAGAGAATTTCGAAGTGGTACCTCGCGCAGGTCTTTGCACTTACTGCATGAAACAGGTTTGCTTGAATACCTTCTGCCGAATTTATGGACCACGCTGAATGAGCGGTCTGAGATTGCCTGGGGGCGTCTTGACCTTGTGCTGGGGCGAATTGACAAAGCGACCTTGGCGTCTGAAAAGGAATTACCCGCCAGCGTGCTCTTCCTCGCCTTGATGATTGGCAATATCCCCGCCGCTCTTATTGAGAAACTTTCTGCTGAGCCGAAAGGTGAGGAAACGCTGGAGTATTGGACGCTGGAACCTTTAGTGCACGTGGATGGGAATGGGGAAACCCAGTCCGATTCTGTAGAGCGCACGCTTGCGAAACTCTCTTCTCGGGTTGAGAAAGCAAAACGATCGAGTCGCTCTCGCACCACGCCGAGTCGTCTTGCGAACCTGATCGGCGAGATTTATGAGGGATTGACCATCTCACGCAAGGACAAGGAGCGAATGGAGCAGCTTCTCTACGCGCGATTTCTATTGCTTACCAGTGGAGAAGAAAAAACCATCGCAGATATCAGCCGTCGCTCCTATGCCGCGGATCTTTTGCTGCTTCTTGAACTTACCTTGCCCGACGGCGTCATGGAGAACGTGCTTGAGGCAATGCGAAAAAAGGTGAGTTCAAAAAAGCCGCGAAAGTCTACAACGAGGCCGCGATCTCGTCGTCGATCGCGACGTTCAAAATCTCGTAAGGAGTCAGGCGGTGAAGAGTGATATTTCACTGCTTCTCCTCGCGACCCTACGGATATACCGGGACTGCGTTCAGGATGCGGTCCGGGGAGTCTGGCGCAATTGGCGGATGCTGCTGGTTCATCTTTCCTACTTTGTCTTGATCTCAATTATCGCCCCGCTCAGCATGCTTTTTGGTGGGCTTGCGGGAGGTTTCATTCTTGGGATGTTTTTTGCGGTGTTGCTTGGCCATTATTTGCTGACCGTCTCCGCGGCGGTTGAAGGTGATGTGTTGAGTTTCTCAGAGACTAAGTCGCGAGCATTTGAATACTTCTCTCCGACACTGAGCGTACTGTTTGCTCTGTTTCTGATAAAGCTCCTTAGTTCGAGTCTGTTCGGATCGGCAGAACAGTATTGGCTCCAGCTTTGCGTGAGTTTGTTTGTCGCCGTGCTCTTTAACCCTCTGTCAGAGGTAATTTATTTGCGTCCATCAACGATGGGCGAGATGTTTGCCACGAGTCTCGAGTTTATCCGAGAAAACTTTGTTGAATGGTTCCTGCCCATTCTCTTACTTCTTCTTCCTCTCGCCTTGCTCCTCTCTCAAGGCTCGGCGTTTGCGATCTTTCTCGGATATTTTACCAGCGACCCATTGCATATTATCAGTGGATTCTTCTTAAGCTTTGCGGGGGTCTCTGCGCTGCTCGTGTCTCTCCCCGTGCTTGTCGTGATAGTTCCTCTGCTCTATCTGCTGATGACGTTTCGAGGGCAGCTCTATTTGCGTCTTTCTCAGTCAACTCGAAGGAAACGGATTTATATGGAGCGAAACTCCTAAACCAAAGCGTTCTCGGCGTGTCGCAGTGGTTTCTGCTACCGCTACACCTACTTGTTAAAGGTCCATAAAAGCTATATAGATTCAGTCAAGAATTGGAGTATTCTCAGTAATGGATTTACTCGGGATGATCCTATAAAAGTGATAAATTATAAGTGTTTACACTGTTTTTGCGAAGTGCCAATTCCTGGCTAGCCAAAGGGGTCAGTACTGTGGGACATTGGCAAAAATGCTGTTCACACAGGGTAGTTCAAGGATAATTTGATGCTTTTTTGGCGAGCAGTAGGGCTAAAAAACATTGAAATTGTGAGCACTTAAGCCTGAAACACATATAAACGATTTGTTAGAGATGTTGCGACGATGATGCGGGCAAGACCGACCAAGTATATTTTTGTTACCGGCGGAGTGGTTTCTTCTCTCGGTAAGGGCCTTACCTGCGCCTCACTTGGAGCCATGCTTGAGAGTCGAGGCCTGAGGGGGAACGTCTGCAAATTTGGCCCCGGTCTCAACGTTGATCCCGGCACCATGAGCCCCTTTCAACATGGAGAGGTGTTTGTAACCGATGATGGAGCCGAGACAGATCTTGACCTTGGTCACTACGAACGCTTTTTATCGACCACCATGCAGCGGGTGAACAATTTCACCGCCGGGCAGGTCTATGACAGCGTCATCAAGAAAGAGCGCCGAGGTGATTATCTTGGAGGCACGGTGCAAGTCATTCCTCATGTCACCGATGAAATTAAGCAACGAATCACTCAAGTCGGTGAGGGCTATGATATCTGTATCGGTGAAATTGGCGGTACGGTGGGAGATATTGAGGGTCTGCCGTTTCTTGAAGCTATTCGGCAATTTCGTGCTGATGTCGGTCGAGAGAATGTGCTCTATGTACATCTCACCCTTGTTCCTTACATCGGGGCAGCAGGGGAGTTAAAGACCAAGCCTACGCAACACAGTGTGCGGGAACTTACCAACGTTGGTATTCAGCCTGACATCATTATTCTTCGTTCCGAGCGTCCTGTTGATAAAAAAGCAAAAGACAAGATTGCACTCTTTTGTAACGTGGACGCTGATTGTGTGATTACTGCTCAGGATGTGGATAATATCTACGACCTTCCTTTAGTACTGCACGAGGAGGGTCTTGACTCTCGAATCGCTGAACGACTCAACATTTGGACCGGCGCGCCGAACCTTGCACCCTGGCGAAAGGTTTCTACCGTGGTGAAGAAGCCTGCGAGCGGAAAAGTTGAGGTCGCAATGGTTGGTAAGTATGTAGAGCTTACCGAGTCGTATAAAAGCCTAAATGAAGCCTTGATTCATGGCGGAGTCGCCAATGAATGCGGGGTGGATATCACCTACATCGATTCCGAAGAAATTGAAAAAAGCGGAATTCCTGATGAACTGAAAAACGCTGACGCTGTGTTAGTCCCTGGTGGATTCGGTAAGCGTGGAGGTGAGGGTAAAGTCGAAGCGGTTCGCTATGCTCGGGAAAATGGAATTCCATTTTTTGGCATTTGCCTTGGTCTTCAAATGGCGGTGGTTGAGTTTGCCCGAAACAAAGTTGGTATTACCAAGGCCGCGAGCGGTGAGTTCGAAGCGAACACCCCTGAGATGGTTATCCATTTAATGGAGCATCAAAAAGATGTCTCTGAAAAAGGCGGAACCATGCGCCTAGGAGCGTACCCTTGTAAACTCAGGGATGGTTCGAAAGTGCATAAAATCTATGGCTCCGAGAAAACGATTTCTGAGCGTCATCGACATCGTTGGGAAGTGAACAACGAATATCGAGAGCGTTTTGAAGAAGAGGGGATGTTGATGTCCGGTGTTTCTCCCGACGGGAAACTCGTAGAGATCGTTGAGGTCCCCGAACATCCGTGGTTTGTCGGTGTGCAGTTCCATCCCGAATTTCAGTCTTCGCCACTAAAACCTCACAAGTTGTTTGTCAGCTTTATTGCAGCCTCTCTACTCTACCGAGATTCTAAGACGGAGCTCCGAAGTAAGATCGAGGTGGAATCAGAGAGCGATACCGCTGATGAAACAAATGCTTCTGCACCACGTGCGGCGGAAAAGGAAAAGCCCGGTGCCTTAATTAACTAGGCAAGTCGAACTTGCCTGTGGAACCTGTTTTTCTGTTTAGCGCCCTTGTGTGCTCTGTTCTCTCTGTTGCCTCAGCGTTTCGCTACGTTTCCTGTCCGTCGAAATAATGCTATTTACTGGCTTTTGATTTTTCTCCTTTTAGGCGGGAGTCGTGATGAGTACAAATGTCGAAATTTCATCGAAAGTATCAGTGGGGGCTTCTCATCCACTGCTGATAATTTGTGGACCCTGCGTGGTTGAATCCAGGGATCATACGATGCGGGCGGCTGAGACAATTGTTGATATTTGCCGTGAACTTCAATTGCCTTTGGTGTTCAAGTCTTCCTTCGATAAAGCGAATCGAACTTCAAGCTCAAGTTTTCGTGGTCCTGGTATGAGCGAGGGTTTAGAGATTCTCGCAGAAGTACGTCAGAGCTTTGAGGTGCCGGTGATTACCGATATTCACTCCGCCGCCCAGGCTGCAGAGGTTGCGGAGACTGTCGACATTTTGCAAATCCCAGCGTTTCTCTGTCGGCAAACGGACCTTCTTGTCGCGGCGGCAAAAACCGGCTCTCCGGTAATGATCAAAAAAGGCCAATTTGTTCATCCTCTTGATATGGCCCATGCGGTAGAAAAGATTCGTTCCGCGGGAAATGACAAAGTGTTACTTTGCGAACGCGGCTCAGTGTTCGGTTATCGTGAGCTGATTGTTGATTATCGCGGATTGCAGATGATGCGAGAACTTGATTGTCCGATTGTTTTTGATGCCACACACTCAGTGCAGGTGATGGGAGGGCAGGGTGCGCGCTCTGGAGGAAACCGGGCATTTGTCCCTGCGCTTGCGCGAGCAGCAGTTGCCGTCGGCGTGGATGCGGTGTTTCTTGAAGCGCACGAGAATCCGGATGCCGCGCCTTCGGATGGACCGAATATGATTCCTTTCGCAAAATTAAAATCCTTGCTTGAGGATTTAAAATTGCTCTCCGAGCTGAAGCTCAACAGGGACGCTGAGTAAGGCATCCGATGGAAGCTCTTTATCCGCACACCCCCGCGCAGAAACTGTTTGCTTCAATGGGTGCGCTTTTTTTCCTTTCACTATTGCTGACGGTGTATCTTCGCTCGAGTGGTCGAAAGTCAATCCTGACTTCGGCAGCCGCTTTTGGTGGAGAAAGTGCAGTGTTTGACAGCTTGGAGAATACGACAAGCGGGGGGAGTGCGCTGGAGCTGCAAGATTTTCATCGCCTCGAGATCAAGGACGGTAAGCCGGTGTGGGAAGTTCGAGCAAAGAACGCGAAATATCTTCCTGACCAGGGCATTACCCATGTCAACCAAACCTCCGTTACGCTGTACCGCGAAGAAGGTTCTGCAGTACACGTCAGTAGTAAGGCCGCGAGACTCCATATGGAGGGTGATAGTATTTCTAAAGCGGAGCTTGATGGCGAAGTAAATGTGTCACTAGAAAATTCAATTGAATTGCGCACGAATCAGGCCGTATATTCTCTGACAGATCGCGTGTTTGAAGCTCCAGAGGATGTGCAAATACTAGGCGATGGTTTTGAGGTGCGCGGCATTGGCCTAGAGTTCGAGCTTGAGAAGCAAATTGTTAAATTAGACCGCCAAGTATATTCTTATTTTTCTACTCAGGCTCATATGCCCTCCGACGTCGCAAAGGTCAGGAAATAACTAGAGATTTTATGCCTACTCCTTCTACTCTAAAATCCAGCAAGCGCTACGCGCTGTTGCTCCTGATCTCCTCACTTTGGATTGCCACTGCGGCAGTCGCCGTCGCTCAGGCAAATAGTAGTAATCCAACGGGAGCTGCAGAAGAGAAGAAGTCTACGTCACTACAAGGAGTGCTTTCCGCAGGTTCGGATGAACAAGCTCCGGTCTATATTAAGTCCGACTCATTGTCTTTAGATTCTACCTCACGGGTGTTTACCTACAAAGGAAATGTGGAGATACGAAAAGGTGACCTCACGCTCACCTCGGATACGGTTGCGGGGAAGTACGACGAAAAGAACGAATTGCAAATTGTGGTCTGCCAAGGAAACGTGGTTGTTACTCGTGGTGAGACCTTGCGTTCCATCGCAAACAAAGCGGTCTACCGTGTGCCAGAGGCAACAATCGTCCTTACTGAGAATCCCGAGTTAATGCGCCAAGGCAATGTGCTTGCCGCCGATAAGATTACCGTTTTTGTGGATGAAGATCGGAGTGAAGCGGAGGGCAACGTTCGAGTAAAAGTAGTCAACACTGAAGAGCCGTCCAACGACGAGGACTCCGGACTATTTAAAAAGAAGAAAAGCGAAACAGAAGGGGAAGCGGAGGCGAGAGCGGATTCGTGAGTGCAGAAGCGGCAGCCCTGCGTGAGGACCTGAGTTGCAGCGGCCTGGTCAAAACCTATAAACAACGCGCAGTCGTTAATGGCGTAGACCTCTTGGTTCGCCAAGGTGAGGTGGTTGGTTTGCTTGGCCCAAATGGAGCGGGCAAGACCACGACGTTCTACATGGTGGTTGGCTTAGTTCGTCCGGACCAGGGCAAGATTGAACTTTGCGGGGAGGATGTCAGTGAACAACCAATGTTTGAACGAGCGCAGCGAGGTATTGCGTATCTTCCTCAGGAACCCTCTGTATTTCGCAAATTAAGTGTGCGGGAAAATATTCTCGCCGTCCTCGAAATCCTTCCAGAGTATCGATCGCAAAAAAAGAAACAGCAGGAAAAACTCGATAGCCTGATTGAGGAACTCGATCTGAATAAAGTTGCTGACTCAAAAGCTTTCGCGCTCTCAGGTGGTGAGAGGAGAAGAGTTGAGATCGCCCGAGCCTTAGCATGCTCCCCCTCATTTATGCTCCTCGATGAACCCTTCGCTGGTATTGATCCGATCGTGGTCGGGGATCTCAAGGTGCTGGTGCGCGGGCTTCAAGAGCGGGGGATTGGAATACTGATTACGGATCACAATGTGCGTGAAACCCTACAAATTTGCGATCGCTCCTATATTCTGAGCAATGGAAAAGTAATCGAGTCCGGCACTCCCGAGCAAATCGCAGAATCAAAAATTGCGCGGAAGTATTATCTTGGGGATGATTTTCGGTTGTAGAAAGGTAGCACTAAAAACCATCCATTTTTCATCCAAGCGTCCGTCACAATTCTCAGTCTCAGTCTTAATCTCAGCCTCAGCCTCAGCCTCAGCCTCAGCCTTGGTCTTGGTCTCAGCCTTTCCCTCAGTCTAATTACTGAGTCTCCGCCTCAGCCTCAGCCTATAAAAAACAGAATAGGCAGAGGCTGAGATTAAGGCCGAGAATTTAGGCAGAGAGAAAGGCTGAGACCAAGACCAAGGCTGAGGCTGAGATTAAGGCAGAGACTGAGACTAAGACTGAGACTGAGATAACCCCAAACCCCCCGATACTCCCCTAGCCAAAACCCCCCATTTTCCCCCCATCCCCCTCATTTCCACCCCCAAACCCCAAAATCCCGGGAAAAAATCATGCCAAGCATCTTCTGGGAATGCATTGAAATTGCTCAACTTTTGCCAGGTCTCGGCTTTATTTACAGATTTTTTAGTGATCTGAAAGCTTAAGTTGCGGCCAAAGTGGAGCGAGTATCATCATATAGAACGGTAAGTGATATACTTATAAATGCGCAGAGGATTTTTGCTGTAGCAGGGAGATTAGTCGAGTAAGTCTCAGAAAAGACCGACGAATTTTAATTTCCTTGAATTCTTTGCGAAAATTGTCGATTATTTTAATGTAGGTTGTCGCCCAGGGTGCTTAGGTCAGCAGGCCAAAGGGGCGTAGGTAAGGAAAGTTTCAAGCGGTATGGCTCTCGAGATAAAGCTCAATCAAAAGTTAAGCCAGACTCTGGTGATGACGCCGCAGTTGCAGCAAGCAATCAAGCTATTGCAGCTTGGGCGGCATGAGTATCTCGAAGTAATTGAAAATGAATTGCTTGAAAATCCGGTTCTTGAAGATGTTCGTGATGAGGAGTCTGATGATTCCGGCACCGCAAACGATGATGCTCGCAATGCGGCAGACGCTGAAAACGCGAGTGAGAAAGAAGCTCCCAAAGAAAAATTAGAGCAAAACCCCACGTCTGACGATCCCGCGCAAGATCTTTTCGGCTACAACGGTAAGAAAAGTAGCGGAGGAGAGGGTGAGCGACCCTCGGTTGAAGCGACGGTTTCGAGTCCAGAGGGACTTGCCAGCCATTTGTTGTGGCAATTGCGTACGAGCGATTTGCCGGAAGAGGATCAAGACATCGCTGCTCTGATTATCGGGAATCTTGATCGCAATGGATACCTTTGCTGCAGTGTTGAAGAGATTGCCCATGAAGCGCGTCGATCGGAAG
>CAYGNZ010000130.1:0-3604 GCA_964351345.1 uncultured Bdellovibrionales bacterium
AAGTGATGGTGCGACTTGGTGAGGGTGTGTTCCAACTTGGTCACCTTCAAAAAGATGCCAAAAAACGCACGTTGAAGACTCTACGACGCTTTCGAGATCAATGTAACGAAATGGGTGTTGAAAGAATCGTTGGTGTGGGTACGAGCGCCCTGCGAAGTGCGAAAGATGGTAAGAATTTTACCAAGCTTGTTCGAGAGGATCTCGGTCTTGATTTGAAAATTATCTCCGGAAAAGAAGAAGCAAAGCTCATTTTACGGGGAATTCTGTCGGATAAAGAAATCCACAATGGAACCTTTGGCTTCATCGACATTGGCGGGGGAAGCACTGAAGTTGGTCTTTGTGAAGACGGCATCCTAGAGACACTGGAAAGCCTTCACCTCGGTTGTGCGCGACTTCGACAAGCGTTTTTGTTACCAAAATCAAGTTTCAAAAACATTGGTAAGCTCCGAAAGCATGTGCGTGCGGTACTCAACGATTCAGACGAAGTCCAGCCACTTGATCATCCAATAAAAATGCTCGGCAGTAGCGGAACGATTAAGGCTGTGCGCAAGCTGTTGATCAAACGTGGAACTGGAAAAAAGATTCGGCTCAATGACCTCAGAGATCTCAACAGCGAGATGTCGACGATGACACCATCTGAGCTTGCGATGATGCCAGGAATGAATGAGCGACGCCTGGATTTAATCGTCCCAGGGGCCATCCTGCTCGAAGAGCTGATGAACTATCTCCATGTCTCAACCGTACAACACACTTCCTACGCCCTTCGTGATGGGCTTTTGCGTCGAGAAATCAATCGACTCTACGGGAAATAGCACTCACCACTACTTTTAAACTGCGCTAGGCCAGAGGCGTGTTCTTGTATCTGCGGAGAGCGAGCTGCTCGAATTGCGCCTGCGCCCTCACATTGCCCTCCTCTGCGGCAGCCGGCCGACGACGCCAGGTCCCTCGCTTCGTCAAACTACGAGCTTTCGCGCGGTCTGATAAGTAGAGCGGAATTGCAACATCGGTAAGAAATGAAAATATTCGCTGATCATAGACGGGGAAGGCAATTTCAAGTCGAGAGAAAAAGTTTCGCGGCATCCAGTCCGCGCTCGATAAGAAAAGCGTCTCGCTATCTGAAAAATAATACATTCTCGAATGCTCGAGAAGGCGATCTACAATGCTGTAGACTCGAACATTTTCGCTCAATCCAGAAAGTCCAGGAATAAGCGAGCATGCTCCACGGACAAGCAGATCGATTTGAACACCAGCCTCTGAGGCTTTATAGAGCTCGCGAACGATTTTTGAATCCACCAAGGCATTCACCTTAGCAAATATCTTCGCCGGCCGTCCCTTCTTAGCCGCACTAATCTCTGCACGAATCAGCGCTCGTATTCTCTTGTGAAGGCCATTAGGAGCGAGAATCATATGATCAAGCCCAAGGGGGATTTTTTGCTGACAGGCTTGATCAAAAAACCTGCTTGCATCGCGACCAAGACCGGGATGTGCCGTGAGGATACCCATGTCAGTATACACGCGAGCAGTTTTCGCGTTGTAGTTTCCCGTCGACAAATGAGTGTAGGCCCGCTTGTATCCTCCCTCATCTCGGAGTACGTGGGTGATTTTTGCATGAAGCTTTAGCTTTCCAGTGCTAAACACAACCTTCACACCCGCCGCACTCAGCTCTTCCGCAAGCCTGATATTGTTTATTTCATCAAATCGGGCGCGCGGCTCTATCAATACTCGAACTTGCTTTGAACTCGCGGCCCGCTTGAGTATCTCTGTAATTTTTGATTCCGAATCAACACGGTACACCGTCTGCTGAATCGATTCGACCTTGGGGTCGTCTGCCGCAGCGGCTAAAAAATTTAGATAGGAGTCAAAGGAGTCATAGGGATGATGCAAAAGATAATCGTGCTGCTCAATTCCCTCAGACACCGTCGCGGTGTCTCGTAAGCGGCGGGGAACTCGGGCTTTCAAAGGTTCATAGGTGAGGCTTGAGGTTTTGGGCAACAGCGCACTCACTGAATTTACAAAACTAAAAAGCGCCCGTAGCGGCAACATTGAACTAGTATGAAATACTTGAGTCTCTTGCAGTCCGAGAACCTCACGCAGGGGGGAGATACTTTCTGAGGTATAATTTCCAAACACTTGAAGCCTTACGGGCATTCGCGTTTGCCGTCCGAGGATGCTTTTTCGGACGGTTTCCGGAATTGAGTCGATGTCCTCGTTCTCCAGTATCACTGGAACATCTCCATCGCGCGTAAGGCGTAAGAGTAGTGGCTCTCCTTCGAGCCCAAAGTGTTCGCTCGCAAACGCTCGAAGCAAATCTCCGAGTTGGAAAACGAGCAAACGCTTTTTTGTATCGTGGCGCCACAGGAGCGTTGACATACTCCCCGGAAGAGTCAGTGTACTGGAGTCGGGGAAGAGCAACAGTAGTCCTAGATTCTCCATTTGAAGAATCGGAGCAAAGCCACTCTCTTCTCTTACGGGTAAACTCTCGACTATTTTGTCTTGAAACACTTCTTTGGCTAAACGCCGATTTCTCTTCAGCAAACGCTCGTAGGAAACGAACTCTATCCGTTGACCTTTTAAAGCCTTCTTGAGCTCAGTGAAACAGCGCGATTGTCTTCGACCGAAGCTCGCGATATCAGCAAGTATCTGCTGCTTTACCTTGGCAAGACGTAAGGCGCGATCCGCGTCTTCTCTTTTGGTTGCAAGCTCAAGTTCTTGATTGAGAGAGGCAAAGCGAATCATGAAAAACTCATCAAGATTCGAAGCGGTTATGCCCAGAAATTTCAAGCGTTCTAAGAGAGGATTGTCCGCATCCTCGGCTTCATTCAACACTCGGTCATTGAACTGAAGCCAACTCAAGTCGCGATGAATCAAGGGCTCGTTGGGATCGATGAGCAACGATGTCAATGTTTCACTCATGAGTTCTCTTGATTACCCTTACACCTTTCGAACTTTGGTCATACTTGGCCTCCACCACCTTTGAGCAGCGGAAGCAGCTATTCGCACCGCAAAACGATACGGCACTACGTCCTAGCCTGCATCGGAAGTCCCCGCGAATCTGTATCTTGCGTACAACAGAGTTACTCTAGTGGACAGCTCATAAGATTGTACTAACGCCTCGGACTGAATAAGGGAACAATGTTTGACTTTGATTAGTCTAGCTCTCCTTTAGGGAGCACTTCAGCGCAGGGTTTCAGCCTTCGATCGGGGCGAATAGAGCCTCAGCCCTAAAACCGTGCTTATTTTGTTAATTGACTTTCCTCATTTTCTAGAGAAAAATAACGCGCTTTCGAAAAATGAAGGCCCACTCAGACACTGACGCTAAGTGCCTGATTTTACTATAATTACCTCCAGAAGAATCCGACCTCAATGAAAGTCCCTCTCTTAGACCTCTCCGCCCAACTTCACGGTATTGAAGCTGAACTCAAAGCCGCCGTACTCGAAGTTATTGATTCGACCTGTTACATCTCTGGACCCAAGGTCGAGCAGCTTGAGGCAGAAATTGCGGAGTATGCTGGTGTTCCTCATGCAATCGGAGTTTCTTCCGGTACCGATGCATTATTGCTGGCATTGATGGCGCTTGACGTGGGGCCGGGAGACACGGTGCTCA
>CAYGNZ010000130.1:3614-8549 GCA_964351345.1 uncultured Bdellovibrionales bacterium
GTCTCAATGCCGATATCAAGCTCGTAGATATTGATCCCGAGAGTTACAATATCGACCCGAAGAAAATCGAAGAGTTTCTCACAAACTGCTCAGAGAGCGAACGAGCAAAAGTCAAAGCGATTATTCCCGTTCACTTATACGGGCAGTGTGCGGACATGGACCCAATCCTGGCCATCGCTGCCAAGTTTCAAATCCCTGTAATTGAGGACGGCGCTCAAGCAATTGGTGCGAAGTATCCCAGTAAAGACGGATTGAAGCGGGCAGGTTCAATGGGTGATATTGGTTGTTTCTCCTTCTTTCCCAGTAAAAACTTAGGCGGCATTGGTGACGGCGGAATGGTGGTGGCCAAAGACAAAGAGCTTGCCGAAAAGATGCGCCTCCTACGCAACCACGGTGCATTTCCCAAATATTTTCATTCGATGATTGGTGGTAACTTTCGCTTAGACCCGGTGCAAGCAGCGGTGTTGTCCGTGAAACTACCGCACCTCGATTCGTGGCACCAACAGCGTCAAGAAAACGCTCAACTCTACGACGAGCTACTCGCCAACACTCCTGTCAAAACACCAACAATTTGCTACGAACGCGGACATCACATCTACAACCAATACATCATTCAAGTTCCGGAACGTCGCGATGAGCTTCGTGCCCATTTGAGTGAGAAAAATATTGGCAACGAAGTCTACTACCCCGTCCCGTTTCATCTGCAAGAATGCTTCGCCGGGCTAGGCCACTCCAAAGGTGACTTCCCCCACAGTGAACGCGCCGCCTCTTGCACCGTGGCCCTGCCGGTATACCCTGAACTAACAAACGAAATGCAGCAGTATGTCGCAGAATCGATAGCTGAGTTTTATAACTAAGCACTCGCCAAAAAAGAGACTTACACGCTCAATTTTGCAACCTCGAGCAAGCAGAAATAATGTCCGGAGTGAACCTCCGCAGCGCAGATTCTCCCCAAAATGAAAAGACTTTAAGCGCGAGGACCGAGAACGGAGGACATTATTTCTCCTTGAGAGTCCCCCATCTAGCGAAGTCTCTTTAAGCTTTCCCCTTCTCCCGCACTTGAGCTTCCACCCAAGGATAGGTCCGCGCAATTCCCTCTTCCAGAGTCGTTTTAGGCTTCCAACCGATAGAGTATATTTTTTGATTGCTGAAATTTCGTGACTGCACGCCGACGGGCCCATCAATGTAAGCAATTTCCACCCGCTTTTGCGCCACCTTGGCCACGGTATGCACTAACTCATTGACGGAATGGTACTCAGGCGATCCAATATTTACCGGCTCCGCAAGCTCCGACTGCATTAAGGTGTAAATACCATCGACCATGTCATCGACATAGGTGTATGAGCGCACCGCAGAGCCATCCCCCCACACCTCAATCACTCCGCCATCCTTTACTTCAGCAACTTTGCGACAAATCGCAGCAGGAGCTTTCTCTCTCCCACCTTCCCAGGTCCCTTCCTCTCCGTAGCAATTTTGGAATCGAGCGATGCGTACTTCCAGCGATGTCTTTCGAGCAGCAGTGAGCGCCATCCGTTCCGCATACAGCTTCTCCCAGCCGTACTCATTATGAGGTAAGGCGGGATATGCTTGTTCCTCCGTCATTTCGGGATCCCCTGGCATCATGTCTGGATAAATACAGACTGAAGAGGAGAAAAAATAACGGGGGATGTTCGCTTGGGTAGCCGCATCCAGCATATTGATATTGATTAAGGCACTGTTACGCATCAGCGCCATTTGCTCGGTATGAATGAAACCCATACCGCCCATATCGGCGGCAAGCTGATAGACCTCGTCAAACCCTGCGTCACTTGTTTTAAGCGATTTCGCCGCAGCGCTTGGATCACGTAAGTCAAGGAGCTGGAACTCATCGGCAAGGGTTGCTGCAAATTCAGGTCGCTTTAGATCAACACCTCTGACCCAATACCCTCTCGCTTTGAGGTATTTTACCAGGTGGCTTCCGATGAAACCTCCTGCTCCACAAACAACTGCTTTTTTCATCGCTACGCCTTAGAACGTTAAACCGAATTTGTTTGGCGACACCTTCTGCAGACTTCGCCCTGACTGATATTGTACACAAAAAACCAATGCTAGCGTGAGTGTTTAGACTCTGTAAACAAGAGACAAAACAGGGCCAAAAACCACCTCTCTTTTTTGACAGTTTTCATGAGGGCATGCTAGTAATGCGGGCTCCATGAAAGGTCTAAGCCCCGCACTACAACCCCTCTATCCTTTCCACTCACACTGCCTGAATCTCAGCGGATTGCTCTATCATTATCTCGATGAAGGGCAAGGTAATCCAGTCGTGATGGTCCATGGTAATCCGAGTTGGTCCTTCATGTATCGACGTCTTGTGAAGGAATTCTCAACAAGCCACCGCGTACTCGCTCCTGACCATATTGGCTGCGGACTCTCTGATAAGCCGCAGGAGTACGAGTACACTCTGGCCACGCACGTGCAAAACCTGGAGACGTTTATTGAACGTCTAGGGTTAAAAAACATCAGTCTCATCCTTCATGATTGGGGTGGACCCATTGGCCTAGGGTACGCCACGAGAAACCGAGACAATGTCGCATCAATTGTGCTGATGAATACAGTCGGGTTTAACCTTCCACATATTCCCTGGTATCTTAAACTTTGCGCAAGCAGGTTCCCTGGTGAGTTCCTCGTACGTCGACTAAATCTGTTTGCGCGAGGGGCCGCGTGGGTGGGAAGTATTCCGTTTCCTGGTTTGAAAGATTCGGTAAAGGAAGCATATCTTTCCCCTTATGATTCCTTTGAGAATCGCGTCGCCATACATCGTTTTATTCAGGATATTCCGCGCAACCAAGAAAGTAAGAGCTACGCTGAACTTCGAAGAATTGAGACGGGCTTAGCTGCACTCAGCGACATTCCAATGCTTCTCTTGTGGGGAGCAAAAGACCCCGTGTTTCAACTCAGCGCCTACGAAACCTGGCCTCAAAAAGTGCCTCATATTGAACGCGAATTGTTTCCCACGGGCGGTCACTACCTGGCTGAAGACTGCCACGAGCAAATAGTGCCGCGAATCCGTGACTTCTTCGATGCAAACGAAACATCAAACACCAAAGATGCCGCTCGGCAAAGCTGAAACAGATTGTCTCAGCAACCTTGCTCTACTCTTGCGTGAGCACGCGACCCTCCGTCCGAACGACACCGCAATGGTCGCAAAATACTACGCTCGATCAAAGGCTTGCGACTATACCGAACTCAGCTTCTCAGATTTGGACACCTTGAGCGACTCAATCGCTGCCGGTTTGAAAATAAAGGGTGTACAAAAAGGGGAGAAAGTAATGCTTCTTGTTCCCCCGGGTGTTGAATTCGTTGCAATTTGGTTCGCTCTATTAAAAATAGGTGCGATATGCGTGCTTATTGATCCAGGCATGGGAGGTAAAAATCTTCGCACCTGTATTTCAGACGTAGAGCCCGATGTGCTTATTAGTATTCCAATCGTCCATGCACTGGCTTGCGTGTATCGAGGAGTGTTTGCAAGCGTCAAATTATCTATTTCTGTAGGCCGAGGTTTTCACTTCGGTGCTCTCCCCTATACTTCCTTGCTCGAGTCAATTAAAGAGCCTCTTGCCCTCGCTGAGCTTTCTCCCGAGGAAACCGTCGCTATCACGTTCACCACTGGTAGCACTGGCGTTCCCAAAGGCGTGCGCTGCACACAGCGAATCTTTGTTACTCAATTGCAGCGGCTTCAAGAAAGCTTTGAGATTTCTGAATCTGATGTCGGATTCCCAGCCTTTCTGCCGTTCGCTCTGTTCTGCATTGCGCTGGGCTCCAAAGCGGTAATGCCAGATATCAATCCACGAAGGCCAGCGGATGCAGACCCGCAGAAGATGTATCAACTGCTTGAGACGCATCACGTCACCTACTCATTTGGCTCGCCTGCCTTTTGGGCACCACTTGCCGCCTACTGTAGTACGCAACAGCTCAAACTCTCGCTCGATCGCATCATCATGTTTGGTGCCCCAATTTCACTCGAGCTACATCAATCGATCCATCAGCTTTTTGATGGAGCTGGTGATACCTACACCCCCTACGGCGCAACTGAGGCACTGCCAATTGCCAATATCTCCGGCTCCGATGTTATCGCGGAAACGGGAGAAAGGACGAGGCAAGGGGCAGGTGTTTGTGTGGGGAAGGTAGTTGCTGACACAGAGATCCGAATCATACCCATTTGCGATCAAGCGATCGAAACACTGGATCAAACAAGTTTTCTCCCGCTGCTTGAAATAGGTGAAATCATTGTCGCCGGTGGTCAGGTAAGTGCGGAGTACCTCAATCGACCAGAGCAAACCGCGAATGCAAAAATAGTTGAGGGAGATAAAGTTTGGCATCGTATGGGAGATGTGGGGTATTTCGATTCTCAGCAAAGGCTTTGGTTTTGTGGTCGGAAAAACCATCGTGTGCAAACCGCAAGCGAGACTCTGTTTACGGTCCCTTGCGAGAGCGTGTTCAATCAGCACCCTGCGGTGCTTCGAAGCGCGCTTGTTGGGGTTGGGCCAGAGAGAAATCAGACTCCTGTTATTTGTATCGAACTGCGGCAAGCTGCTGCTCATCAACAGCAACAAGTTGCCAAAGAGCTACTCGAATTGGCAGAACACTACCCGCACTGCAAAAGCATCCGCAGGGTGCTGTTCCACAAGAACTTCCCCGTAGATTTTCGACACAATGCAAAGATTATTCGCGAAGAGCTTCAACGCTGGGCAACAAAGCAATTGGAGAACAGCTGATGAAAGCGCTTGTAACCGGTGGCAACGGCTTTGTGGGGCGCCGGATAGTTGAAATGCTACGTGAACGTGGAACAGAGGTACGAGTTCTCGGTCGACATCCGTATCCCGAACTTCAGGCTCTCGGCGTGGAGTGTCACCTCGGCGATGTGCGAAATCGTGAGCAGATTATGCCTGCTTTTGA
>CAYGNZ010000131.1:0-379 GCA_964351345.1 uncultured Bdellovibrionales bacterium
TCGGAAGCCAGGCACAATCGCATTGCCTACACTTTCCTTTTCACGAACTTTTTTGCCTACTGTTCTCATGCTGTTACGCAGCGCTCTTCTTTGGAGTTTTTCGAGTGTTTCTAGCTTCTGATTTTGGTGAAAACGGCCCTCGTGTGTAAATTCGATTTCTAAATCCGAGACAAAAGTAATCAGAAGGGAAAGTCCATTATTTTGGTGCCTGGTTCTTCGCAAACCCTTTGCTTTTCAAGCTATCACCAACGAGTTTCGCATCTCTCTTACACCCTCGATGACTTTGGAGTTCAGTGATACGACCTCAAAGCGAACAATCGAGTTGGTTGGTTCTTGCGCCCCCGCTTTCGAATCCCTTGTGAATACTCCTCTCAATCTA
>CAYGNZ010000131.1:389-8509 GCA_964351345.1 uncultured Bdellovibrionales bacterium
ACTTGGTAGCGTGTTCCTACGCGCAATTAACAAAAATCCCTAAGAACGTTTTCTCTTGCTCACAATTAAGCGTTCTTAAACGTTCTCTAGAATCTATCTCTAATAATCAAAACTGTTTAAAGCGTTATGCTTCTTGTTTTCCTCTTCTGGTTCCTAACATATCTAACGTCGAGCACCGTGTTGTTTTCTGAGCGATATTCTAGCTACCGGAGTGTCTGGGGAACTTGTCCCAGTCAGAGGTTGTCTTCTCGTTTAGAGAAAGCAATCTACACTTCCCAGTAGTCGAGCCTAAGAAAACTTGCGATGCACAAATAATGAAAAATCTTTTGTGCAATAAATACGGGCTTAAATTGGGGCCCGCCATCATCTTAGTATAACTAAATGTGTTTCTGATGCCAACGCGGGTAAACCTGAGTAAATCCCAAACGAAATAGGTCTCAGTAGATAACCGCAGCTACGGCTAAATAATCCTAGCCTGAGTTTATGATGCGGGTAGGGCGGTGGTTGGACTCAGCAAAATATCGATCAAACGATATGCAGCCTATTGACTAGGGAAATAGCCAGTTGGGCCCTGATAAGGTCGGCCAGAACTGTCTTGTTGATATCGATGATCCCAAGTGCGGGTTTCTGCTCGTCCCCAGGAGGTGGAGTCGTAAAGGTCTTCGCGTAAGCGATCAAGTTCATGCTGGTTTCTATCCATTAAGCGAGCTTCTCTGAGCACCACTTCACGCTTACGTGCGAGGCTCACATTTTTCTCGTTTATAATAGCGCCGGCGAGTAGACCTAAACCGCCGCCGATAGCCGCATTAACCGCAATGTTTTGAGTCTTATTGCCGACCTCGTTACCGATTAACCATCCTACTCCCGAGCCGACTGCTGAACCAGCAAGGCTTGCCGTGAGAGCTTCCTGAGAAACATAGCTCGCGGCCGTGCAACCGATGCCGCCGAAATAGATACTCAAGGCGAGAAGGGAGACTTTATACACTTTCATAGACTCTCATTATCTTTAAAGATTTGTAGTATAGAGGTTATGAGCAGTAGTGGGCGGAGTGTTAAGTGAATAAAAGATTTTATTTTCCAGCGGTCTTTTGCTAAGCTTCTGAGATTATTGAGAATATTCCTGGGCCCCTCGACAAAAATAACAAGTGCGCCGATTTTGTCGGCTCGAACATCATTAATTCATTGAACAATTGATAGTTCTGTGGGGGATTTAAGCTGATCACCCTAAGAGCGATTTCAAAGTAAAAGCAGAGAAGAAGGAGTGCGCAGTGAGCGCTGAAGCGGCAAATAAAAGTATTCTTGTAATCGATGACGATATCACCGCCCTCGATATAGTTTCGTTTTTGTTCGAAGAGCGAGGCTATACCGTCGAACGATGCACGGACGGATTTGCGGCGATCGAGTTTGTCAAAGGCTCTACTCCTGATTTGGTGATCGTTGATCTGATGATGCCAGGGATAAACGGCATCGATACCGTGAAAGAAATTCGCGGGCTTGGGGTGAGTGTTCCTGTGATTGCCTTTACCGCAGTGGACGAACCGACGCTTCATGATGATGCAACCGATGCCGGTTGTGACTTGGTGCTCACCAAGCCGTGTCGACCAGAAAAGCTTGTGGAGCATATCAAGCGCTTACTACCGGCGGCTGCTTAGGGCTCAAGCAGCTCTCGAGCAATAATCGAACGCTGAATTTGATTGGTGCCTTCAACGATTTGCAGCATCTTTGCATCTCGCATTAGTCGCTCAACAACGTATTCTTCAAGATAACCAGCGCCACCGAGTAGCTGGACAGCATCGGTGGTGATTTTCATCGCCGTGTCGCTTGCATAACATTTCGCGATTGATGAAGGAGCGCGTTGCGTGCTTGCGAGGTCAAGAAGTGTCGCGGCATGACGTGTCGCAAGAACCGAGGTTTGCAGACCAATTACCATATCGGCGAGCATGAATTGTAAACCCTGAAACTCAGCAAGCGCTTGTCCAAACTGCTTGCGTGCAGAAAGGTGTTCACGAGCTAATTCGATTGCTCGTGCCGCCAAGCCACAGGCTGCCGCCCCAATATTGACTCGTCCACCGGCGAGCCCTGAAAGAGCAATTTTAAATCCTGCTCCCTCTTCACCGAGACGCATTTCATGCGGCACTTTGCAGTTTGAAAAAACTACCGATGTAATGGGAGCGCCGTGGCAACCCATTTTTAGTTCAGGCTTACCAAAGCTCAGGCCGGGCGTATCACTGGGAATCACAAAAGCAGAAATCCCTTTCGCACCGTCGCCACCGGTGCGAGCAAACACGAGATACACGTCAGCAACGCCTCCGCTGGTGATATATATTTTCTCTCCGTTCAAAATATAGTCCGTCCCTTTCTTTTCTGCTTTGGTCGCTAAGGCAGCCGCATCACTGCCGGCATTCGCTTCAGTAAGACAAAAAGCGCCTAACGATTTACCCGAGCGAAGTGCCTCACACGTAGCAGCGTGGGCGGAAGAGGAGTCCCAGTTCGAGATCAGCTTAAGCACCATAAGGTGTACGGAGAGATACACCGCGGGACTGAGCTCGCCCCGTGCAAGTTCAAAGATTGTGTTGGCAACCGCGAGACTACCGAAAACGGAGTCCGACTCGTCTTCGCCCACACCGAGTGCGGTAAGTCCCAGCTCAGCCATTGCCGAAAAATCATCCCGTGAAAAACTAGCTGAGTTTTTTTCAATGAAGCGCTCAGAGCTAAATTTTCTCAAAGTGCGGCTTAGGGCCTGGAGTTCGGCGGAGTCGTATTCGAAGACAAAATTAAGCATGTTCACCAAGGCGAATAGGAGACTAAAAAACAGACTATTTAGGATACCGTTAAGCCTTCAAAAATTGCCAGAAAAAATAAAAATAAGAGATTGATTTGCTCGTAAAAACAACTCTTCGGCCGTTGGAAACGCACGAATTGTCCCAGATAATATGGATTCGTTGCTCAAAGGAGAGGGCCGAAAAAAACATCCAACTTAAAGCTTCTTCTTAACTCATTTTTAACTTTACGATTCTAATCTCCCCTCGCTACCATGTCTCAGATTGCTCGGCCTGAGCAATTTGGAGGATATGAACGCGATTTTTTATCAAGCTCGACCGGACTAGTAGTAGCGTGCAGCTCGGTTTGGCTCCCCATTGAGGGGATAAGTACGAATAGTGGGTGCCGTTTGGGCTGAGGGTCCTGCGGTGCTCGAAACTTTGGAGGCAAGGAATTACATGCGCAAATTAGCTTTGTTAGCACTTGGAGGCCTTCTCGCTCTTCCGTTATCTGCTCAGGCGGATGATCACGAAGGCGGGGTCAAGGTCTACTATAAAGACGGGACTCGGCTTGAATTCCCGGATGCAGACATTAAGTTCAACATCCAGCTTCAGCCGCAGTTTGTGTACACAGACCTAGATAGCGATGGCAGAGTCCAAGCGGGTGGCGATTCGGTTGATGATACGGCCAGCTTTGATCTTCGACGAGCTCGACTTGTGATCAGCGGTAACGTGCTGAACAAACAGTTTAGCTACAAGCTACAAAATGACTTCGCCTCTGACAGTGGTGGTGGTGATCTGAAAGACGCGTGGATTCAGTGGAATGGAGATCCGGCAAACATTCGTTTCGGACAGATGAAGGTGCCTTATACTCGACAGCAGCGAATCTCTTCATCGAGACTCTTCTTTGCTGAGAGAACTCTCGTTGATGATGTATTCAACCAGGGTCGTGAGCAAGGTGCGTACGCACATGCTGAGCTTGGTACGATTAACGCCTATGTCGGTGTTTACAACGGTGACTCCGCTGGCGAAGGTCAAAACCAAGACGGAGAAGACAACAAGCTCAACGGGTATGCTGCGGTTGACTTCACCACTGAGAGCTTTGGTTCGCGAGGACTGGAAGGAGATTTCAGTGAGGATGGAACACTTGGTTTTACCGTTGGTGGTGCGGTGCTCTACGGAGAAGGGGAAGCTGATACCTTCTCTGGCGATTTTGAACAGCTCGGTTTGAATGCTGATGCTGCTGTCCGAGTCGCTGGTGCAGAACTTCAGGCGGAATACCACTACCGTAGTATCGAATCTGACCTTGTCTCAACTGACGAAATTGACAGAGACGGGTTCTATGTTCAAGGCACGTATGTCATGGACAAGCTAGGATTCGGTGGTCGTTTCGGACTGGTTAATTTTGATGACACCGTTGGCGATACAACGTCGGTAGACGACATCGAGGAGTATGGTCTGGTAGTCAACTACTTCATCAATGGTCACTATCTCAAGCTGCAAAATGCGGCCACGTGGGAGACCTCAAACCTCAAAGGTGGTGGAGACGCTACTGACTTCACTTATGAGCTGAAATTGGCTGGTTACTTCTAGGCCCAGACCTTTTTAGTTCAACAAATCAAAGCCGGGGCCTTAGTGCTCCGGCTTTTTTTTGCATTTTTTGCGGGCAAGTTTTTTGTGCTAGCCTCGGCCAATGCTGAACTTCGCGCGCAACCCATCTGAGTTTGATTCCAAAACATTTGATATTCTGGTCGTCGGTGGCGGAATAAATGGGGCTGCCTGCGCCTGGGATGCCGCCCTTCGGGGCTTCTCTGTTGCCCTGATTGAAGCCCAAGACTTCGGCAGTGCCGCGAGTGCGGGGTGTTTCAAAATAGTGCACGGGGGACTGCGTTACCTTCAGCATCTCAATATCGCTCGCTTGCGGGAATCCGTTCGCGAGCAACAGACCCTACGTCTTATCGCCCCTCATCTTGTCCATCCGCTGCCGTTTCTTGTTCCCACCTATGGCTACGGCATGCGCGGAAACGAAGTCCTTTCTCTGGGAATGCGGCTCTATGAATTACTGAGTTGCGATCGAAACGCTGAAGTGCCCGCCAGTCACCAGCTACCAAACCATAGATTCCTCAGCGCAGATGAGTGTCTTCACATCGCTCCCGGACTCCGTCAGCAGGGTCTTCGCGGTGGGCTAGTGTATTATGACTGCCAAATGTCGAATTGTGATCGCCTGACCCTCGCAGTAGTTCAGAGCGCTGCGGCTGCCGGAGCGACGGTTTGTAACTATCTTGAAGCAACTGGCTTTGAGATGAACGGAGAGCAGATTGCGCGCGTTGCCGTGCGCGATCGCATTACTTCGCGAGAAAGCAGTATCGAAGCGAAGCTCGTGATTAATGCTGCCGGCCCGTGGTCGCCACTTGTTGAACGATTTATCGCTCCTACAGAATCCGCTTCTCCGCTGTACTATTCCAAGGGGGTGCAACTTGTCTGTAAGCAGTTTGTGAAGGGATATGCGCTTGCTATTGAGAGCAAGGAGAGCGATCCAGAGGCCCGAATTTCCCGCGGGGGAAGAAGTTTTTTTGCGCATCCTTGGCGAGGATACTCACTGCTTGGCACTGCGGATATACTGCACAAGGGATCGCCTGAGAACTTTCAAATACGCAAAGAAGAAGTTGCGCAACTTCTCGCAGATGCCGCCGAAATGTACAAAGAGCCGCTACTCAAACCCGAGAACGTGCTGCACGCATTCGGTGGGCTTCGTCCAATGCCCAAACAAATGTTGCAAAGAATCAGCTCTGGCTACCAGCCCTCAGAAGACGAGGCGTATGTTTCGCTGAAAGAGGAAATCATTGATCATGCTCACTCACAGGAGGAGACTCATTCGCGGGCAAGTAACTTACTCACCCTCGTGGGCGTGAAATATACCACCTTTCGCGCGTTTGCTGAGCAAGTCGTGGACCGATGTGTTGAAAAGCTAGATGCAAAACTCGCTCCTTGTCAGACTATGCGTACACCAGTCTACGGCGGGAGTTTTGGACAATACCAATCGCTGCTTGATGAGCAGCGGGAAAAAAATCCCCAATTCTCTGCTGAGCTACTTCAGCGATTAGTAAGAAATTATGGCTCGCTGACTGCTGAAGTGCATGCTATTGCCGAGCAACGCACTGAGTTGTTGCAGCCGCTCGATACCGATGGCGAGACGATTGGAGCGGAAGTTGTGTTTACGGCACGAAATGAGATGAGTTGTTCGCTTCAAGATGTAGTGTTTCGCAGAACGGGGCTCGGTGCGCTTGGCTATCCCGGTGATGTGCCGCTTCGGCGGGCAGGGGAAATTCTTGCCGAGGAACTGGGCTGGGACGATGCGAAAGTACAAGAAGAGATCGAGGCTACCCGTATCGCATTTCCCTTGCTCTCGTGATCGCATTTGCTCGTCGGTGACCTTACCGAAGTTCGAGATGAAATGCTCCTACGCGATGAATCATCCCACTTGAACGTCGCTCGAAACCTTGTGGCTGAATATGCCAGGTCCATTCAGTAGATGAGGTGAGGGTATACTTATCCAGATATCTCGCTCGTACTGCAGGATCGTTAAGTTCGATGCCGTACAGAGCGTTTTGCAGTTCGCAGTGAATCTCTTCCGGTGTGGCTGAAGTGGAGCTTGGAGCCCAGCGCTTATCCTCCGGATTCCAGCCAATTGGTGCCTGCAGGCCGAGGCTACGAGTGTAGTCTCGCTCGCTTTGGTAACGCGCATATTCGATATCGCAAATTAATAAAATGTTGGCAGCTCCCGAGTGGTTTAAATCAGCAAGATGTTGCTCAACGAGCATCTTTGCTGAGGGAACGAAGGCTTGAATCCATTCACTTTCTTTTGCGGTAATCGCGGAAAGACCAAAACGTTTCTTGAGATGATCTTCAACGACATTCTGCCAGACAATCGGTATTTGGCTGAGTATATTTAATGAGAGTACGGCATCATACTGTGTGGTCTGAAACAAAGGACCTCGAGGGAGTTGGGGTGATTTATTCTCCGCGATGCTTTGCAGTTCTGAAAGTGCGGCTTCCCAACTAGGAGAGGAGTTTGTCGAGAGAGTTTTTGCCCAGCTCGCGATCACGCCGCTGACCTCGATAATTTGTTTGCTAAGCGACGCCGAGCTTTTAATTTTCCAATACTTTTTGCTTAGCGGGTCGCCATCGATTAGCGCAATTTGAGCGAAGTGCTTTTCGAGATCCTTAAAGGCCACGTCTAGTAATCGACCCGCGCCGAGAATCGCAAGCGATGCCTCTCTACTAGGCTTCGTCTGAGAAGCTAACCAAAGTTGCTGCTGGGAGCGGCAGGCCTCAATGTGGCTTTGCCAATAGCGGCCAAATTTTTCATGTCGGCTTTCAATTCCTAGGCCCATTTCTAGAAATCCCAGTCGACGCTGCTGAGGAAAGCAAGCAATTCCGCGTAGATAGCGAAGAGTCCGCGAGAGTGAGCTTAGTGTGCTCATGGTTTAGACATCCCTAGTCAATTCCTATAAAATACGCAGCACTAAGACAATCCATTCTGATACTGACCGTTTATCGAGGCATTAGGCGCACCATGCTGAGCAATCGCAGTCACCAAACCCCCGTTTACAGCTTTATTCTTTTGTTTTTAGCTGTGCTCTTAATCTCCAGCTTTTCTGCTCAGGCTCAAGAGCAATCCATTGCCGAAGTAAGCCTCGCCGGCGACTTACCCGAGTATCGCGCAGATGTTCGGGAGCAGTCATCTCTTTCTTCCATAGGCTCAGATTCAATGGGCGGTCTGATGACAAAGTGGGTGCTGGCCTACAGGAAGTATCAGCCGAAGGTTCGACTGCAAGTCGTCAGTCGAGGCTCAGCGCTTGCCCCCGCGGCCTTAGTTGAAGGAACAGCCGATCTCGGTCCCATGGCCCGACCAATGAAGACGAGCGAGCGAAAAGATTTTCTTTCCCGCTATGGATTCGAGCCAACCCAAATTCGTGCCGCTGCCTCGGTCGCCGCGATTTATGTGCACAAAGATAATCCGCTGCAAAGTATAAGTGTGCGCCAGTTAGAACAAATTTTTGCTGCAAATCCCAAGCGAGGTGGGGCAAAAATTCGACGTTGGAAGCAGGTAGAGGCAGGAAAGAGCTTTCCGAGTGAACAAATCAACCTCTTGGGACGAGCGACGGACTCCTACCTCGCCGGCTATTTCAAACAACGAGTGTTGTTGCAAGGAGAGTTTAACTCTTCAATGAAACAACTTAGTAGCTCAAGTGATCTTTTTGACGAGATCCTTGCAGCACCCGGCTCAATTGGCTTCTCTGAATTTCAGCTAAGCCCGCCCAAGGGCATTCGGATGCTCAAGGTTATGTCTGATGAAGA
>CAYGNZ010000132.1:0-8498 GCA_964351345.1 uncultured Bdellovibrionales bacterium
GTAGTCGATCAGGCGTTTATTGGAGAGGTTTTTCCACTTTTCGCTACTGCCCAAATCATCAACTACTAGGACCTCGTCAATGCCTTCAGCGTTGAGTTTGGCCAGAAAACAGCTACCGATGAAGCCGGCACCGCCGGTGAGGATATACATGCAATTTGTTCCTAAACTCTATTGGCTTGTTTAAGGCCGTCTGTCGGAGCAAGGTCATCTCTCGAAAGCCTTGTTGAGCACTAAACTTGACATAACGACTCAGGAAGTATATAGCTCTCCGTAATGAAACATCAAATCACGCAAAACGCTACTTACGCATTGACTTCTTCGGCCCGCATCGGTGGTTTGCAGCTCGCTATTGCTCTGCTCCTCCTGCTTGGTGTTCCGATATAAGACAGAGTCTAATGCATGCTTAAAACGAGGCTCTGTTGAAAAACAGGGCCTTTTTTTTTGGCGGCGGGCAGCGGGCAGCGTTCAATAGAAAGGTGTTTTATGTGCGGGGTGTGATTGTCGTTCGTGTGCTGGTGCTAGGGGCTACGGTTGCTGGGCGGGTGGTCAAACGCTGATCGCGTTTGGCAGTTTTTTTGAACGCTGCTTTTTGTCACCCCCAATAGCCCCCTGAGGGGGCAGGTAGCGATTATGAGGCAGTGTTTTTTTGAGCGCTGCGTTTTAGTCAGCCCCAATGTCCCCATGAGGGGGCGGTTCGAAGACGGGGGGATTCAGCTGGCTGGTAGCAGGTTTTGGGAGTTTTTTGGTTCAATATTTAACAGCGATTGAGAAGGCTGAGAGAGAAATGGAACAAGGACAGAAAATTCGTATTTTTGATACCACCTTGCGGGATGGGCAGCAGTGTCCTGGTGCGGGGATGAGTTTTGAGAAGAATATTGAGTACGCAAAACTTGTTTCTGAGCTTCGACTTGATGTGATTGAAGCGGGCTTTCCTTCGGCGAGTGAGCTTGATTTTGAAATCGTGAAAGCAATCGCTGAGCTCTACGCCTCGCAAGAGCGTAGCCCTATTGTGGCGGGGCTTTGTCAGTTGCGTGAAGAACAAGTGGAGAAGACGATCAGCTCACTTGAGTCTGCCGCGAAAGTTGGTCGCGGTTTGCTTCATACCTACGTACCGGTTGCTCCTGAGTTAATGAAAGCTTCACTTGGGGCGAAGGCTGATAAAGCAAGTATTCAAAAAGATGTCTTTGCTTTTGTAAAAGCGGCGGTAGATGCCGGCTTGGAAGTCGAGTTCAGTCCGGAGGGTTATTCTCGTCAGGGAGATAACTTCGATTTCACCACGGATCTTATTCGTGCAGCCGTTGAGGCAGGCGCGCATGTAATAAACTGTCCTGATACGATTGGTGGTGCGAGTGAGTTCGAAGGTGAGCATTATTTTGTCGCTCAAATGAATCGCCACGCTGAGATTATTGACGCGGAGTATCCGGCAAACAAAGTTATTTGGTCAGCACACTGTCATAACGATTTAGGACTTGCGGTGCAGAACTCGGTTAATGCTGCGTTTCGAGGACCAGCACGTCAGATCGAGGGCTGTATCAATGGCGTTGGCGAGCGGGCTGGAAATGTGGCGCTTGAATCGGTGATTATGGTCATTCGACAGTTTGGTGCTGCGGCGAATCCCGATGCTCCGTTCTATACCGAGGTTGATATCAGCAAGCTTCAAGGAGTCTGTGATTTTATCAGCAAGTGGATGCTCCCTCGACAGCCTCACTGGCCGATAAGTGGCAGTAATGCCGCAAAGCACTCCTCCGGCGGGCATACCAATGCGGTGTTGAAAAACCCCATGGCGTATCAGCCGTTTGACCCCCGAGAGATAGGCAAAGACATCAGTTTCCTCTTTGGACCGCTCAGCGGAGGAAATCACGCTAAGGCAATAGTAGAGGAGGCGGGCTATCGCTGCGAAAACGAAGAAAAGGCGGAAATAGCTCAATATATTAAGAATCTCTACAAAGATCGTCGTAAAGGAATTACCGACGAGGAGCTTCTCAGCGGGTACTTTGACTATCGTAGCCCAATCAAGATATCTAGCTTCAATTACTCAAGAAGTGCCGATCAGTCTTCGGTTGATTTAGAGGGCGTGTTTTTTGACCGAAAAGGGGAGATTCGCCAGGTGCATCAAGGGCGAGATTCGGCCCTGGCAGCTTTAAAAAAGCTCGCCGATGCATATCTCCCGACTGAAATCCAAAGCCATAAAAGTGAGTCGGCGAGTGTAGGATTTGATGCGAAGAGCCTTTCCCGAATCGTGGTTACCGACGAGCGTGGTGATCTCTACGAAGGGGTTGGAGAGGATCAGGATATTGAAATCTCAGCAATGAAAGCACTGATCAATGCGGTGAACCAAGCCTACATTGAGCGAAATTTTAAAGTGACGACAGAGACGTAAGAAAAAGGAAGCAGGCACGATGGCCGCAAAAAATATCATAGAAAAAATTTGGGACACGCATGTCATTAGTCAGACCGAGGGGCATCCGGCAATTTTTGCAATAGACTTGATGCTGATTCACGAGGTGACTTCAGCGCAAGCGTTTCAAACACTCAAAGAAAAGAATCTGGAAGTGTTTGATCGAACTCGCCTGATCGCAACTCCTGATCACATTATCCCAACGCGAAAAAATCGGCTCGAAATTTACGATGACGCGGCCAAGTTTCAAGTAAAGACCTTGCGAGAGAATTGTGAACGTCACGGGATTGCGATTTGCGATGTGGACAGTGGCCGTCAGGGTATCGTGCATGTCATTGGGCCAGAGCTTGGGCTTACCCAGCCGGGGATGACGATTGTTTGTGGAGACTCGCATACCTCAACGCACGGTGCTTTTGGAGCTCTTGCCTTCGGTATTGGTACCTCAGAAGTCGGTCACGTGCTCGCGACGGGTTGTCTGCTCCAGCAGAAGCCCAAAACGATGCGAGTGGAGTTCAAAGGCAAGTTCGCCAAAGGCGTATTTGCAAAAGACGCTATTCTTAAGCTGATTGCCGATCTTGGTGTGGGTGGTGCAAACGGTCATGTCATTGAGTACTGCGGAGAAGCGGTGCGTGCAATGAGCATGGAAGAGCGTATGACCGTGTGTAACATGAGCATTGAATGTGGTGCTCGTGGTGGATTGATGGCTCCAGATGAAGTTACCTTTAACTACATCGAGGGGAAACATGCCGCGCCAAAAGGTGAGGAATGGGACCGAGCACTTGCGCATTGGAAACAGTTCCAGAGCGATGCCGGAGCCAGCTACGACAAAGAAGTGGTGATTGATGTTTCGAATCTACGTCCAATGGTGACTTGGGGGACCAATCCTGGCCACGCCTGTGATATTACCGGAAACATTCCTCGGCTTGCTGATGTGCCGGAGCATGAAAAGAAAACCACTTCTCGCGCTCTGGAGTACATTAATCTTCAAGAGGGCGCTCCGATTAGTGGCACTCCCGTTGATTGGGCATTTATCGGTTCTTGCACCAATGGCCGAATAGAAGATCTGCGTGTTGCAGCGAAAGTTCTCAAAGGTCAAAAAGTCGCAGACGGTATTACGATGTATGTCGTGCCTGGGTCTGAGCAAGTGCTTGAGCAAGCGAAGAAAGAGGGGCTTGTTGAGATTTTTGAAGCCGCCGGAGTAGATTTTCGCATGCCTGGATGTTCAATGTGCTTGGCAATGAATGACGACAAGGTGCCACAAGGTGAGCGTTGCATCAGCTCTACCAATCGCAACTTTATGGGTCGTCAGGGTCCAGGAAGCCGAACCCACTTAGCCTCTCCTGCAACAGTTGCCGCGAGTGCTATTGCGGGGAAAATTACTTCGGGCGAAGGATATTTCTAATCAGAGAAAATTGAGTTTTTACCATGGATAAATTCACGACATTTACTTCACGAGCGGTATCTCTTCCATTGAATGATGTGGACACCGATATGATTCTTCCCGCTGAGTATTTAAAAAACGTCTCACGAGCGGGTTTTGGCGAGAATCTATTTAAAGCGTTGCGAACGGATGACCCCGAGTTTCCACTTAATCAAAAGAAATACGAAGGCGCGCAGATTCTCGTCGCTGGAAATAATTTTGGCTGTGGTTCTAGTCGAGAGCATGCCGTGTGGGCGGTTGTCCAAGGTGGGTATCGCGTCATTATCGCCAAGTCATTCGCCGATATTTTTTACAACAACAGTGCCAAAAACGGTCTGATGTTGGTCACGCTTCCTGCGGCCACCGTTGATAAGATGCTCGCAGATGCTGAGTCTGGTGAGTACGAGGTTACCGTAGATTTAGAGTCGCAAACGGTGACACTTCCAAACGGAGAGAAGGAATCATTTGAGTTTGATCCTTTCCGTAAGCATTGCATGCTCAATGGCCTTGATGACATTGACTACATCATGTCAAACAAGGACTCCATTGATGCATACAGAAAAGCACACGAGCAAAACCGTTTCTCATCCACTGAAGGACTTTAATCTCGCCGATTGATGGCGTAGCCGCGGAGCATCATGGAAAAGCAAATCGCAATTTTAGCAGGGGACGGGATTGGTCCTGAAGTAATGGAACAAGCACTGCGAGTGCTTAGCGCAGTATCTGAAAAATACGGCCACACCTTTTCCACCGTGGAAGCGCTTATTGGTGGTGCTGCCTACGACGCGCATGGCGTACATTTTCCAGATGAAACCAAAGCGCTGTGTGAGCAAAGCGATGCGATTCTTTTTGGCTCCGTTGGAGGTCCTGTTTCGGAACTTCATTTGGATAAATGGAAAGGTTGTGAAGTGAATGCATTGCTCGGCATTCGCAAAGCATTCAGCTTCAATGCGAACTTTCGCCCGGTGAAGGTATTCCCAGAACTCATTGATATTTGTCCGCTAAAAAAAGAAGTGGTCGAGCGTGGAATTGATATTCTTTTCATTCGCGAATTGAATGGAGATATTTATTTCGGCGAGAAGAAGTTTTTCGAGAAAGACGGAAAACGTGCGGCAATGGATGTGGCTGAGTATACCGAAGACCAAGTCGCAAGCGTTGCCAACACCGCCTTTCAAGCCGCGATGAAACGTGGCAAGCGAGTGACCTCGGTTGATAAGGCGAATGTACTTCATACCTCAAAGCTCTGGCGCGAGGTGGTGCACGAAGTCGCCAAAGACTATCCAGAAGTTAGCCTTGAGGACATGTTGGTTGATAACTGCGCGATGCAGTTGATTAAAGATCCTTCGCAGTTTGATGTGGTGCTCACGACAAATATGTTCGGTGATATTCTCTCGGATGCCGGAGCGGTGCTACCAGGCTCTCTCGGACTCCTTGCCTCTGCCAGTATCAATGCGGAAGGCTTTGGTTTGTATGAACCTCCTGGGGGTTCTGCGCAGGATATTGCGGGCAAGGGAGTAGCAAATCCCATCGCTCAAATCCTTTCGGTGGCAATGATGTTGAAGTTTTCCTTCAGCCTACAGCAAGAAGCAGAAGCGATTGAGAATGCTGTTTCGGCTGCATTAGCAAAGGGCGCTCGAAGTGGGGATATCGCCCAGGCAGGAGAGAAGGCCCTTGGCTCTGTCGCGATGACGGATGCTGTTTTGGCTGAGTTGAACTAAGAGCAAAAGCCCGCTGGATCGAATTTGTCCGAAGCTGTCTGAAGCCGTTTCTAGTTTGGAAAACAAGCAGCTCAGCATGAGCCAAATTTTGGCACTTTGCGAACGAAGTTTATCGCTGACAACTTTTGTCACTACGCGCTTGCGTTAAATCTCGGACTAAGTCTGCAAACTCAATAACTTTTCTCTGCTGTGACAAATCACACATTCTTGGCACACGCCTTGCTCATACCAGAAGTAGATATACATTCGATACGCCGAGTTGTTTCAAAGCGGAGAATCTGGGGAATTTACGTACGCTCTCCTCAAATCCTGCTCTCTACTGGTTTCGCAGATTCATAGCGGATTTCAACTCACTCATTATCACTCTTCATCGGGAGCGGACTCTTAAACTGAGTCCGCTTTTTTTTTACCCTTTCTTTGTGCTGAGTGCCTGTTCGCAAGCTCTCCATGCGTGCAGTATCTCTGCCACACTCCAGGCTTGCGCAAAGCAACCACGAGGCTGATGAGGAGGATCGGCATCGAAAACCTCGGAGATAGTGCCAATTCCCGCTTCGCTTAAGTGCGCCTCAATTCCCTTGAGATACTCTAGCGATTTCTCCGGCTTTCCGTACACTTTAAGGTGTGCTCGCACAAAATAACCGAGAGGCCATGTCCACACCGTTCCTTGATGGTAGGCAGCATCACGGCTTCGCTGATCTCCTCCGTACGTACCTTGATACGCAGGGTCCTCCTCCGTGAGAGAACGCAGACCGACTGGGGTGAGTAATTTTTGGGCACAAATATCTACAATGGAACGCTGTTGAGCTTTTGTCAGCGCTGATGCCGGTAGAGCTACGGCAAAGAGTTGATTCGGACGAATGGCAGCATCAGGCTCTGGGGTATCTGTTTGCAGAACATCGAAGAGACACGCTTGCTCTTCATTCCAAAAAGACTGAAATCCCTTCTTCGTTAGTTTCGCTTTTTTACTGTAGTGAATCGATTGCTCGGAAAATCCAAGTTTTTGCGCAAGTGCTGCGGCGTAGACAAGGGCGTTGTACCACAAGGCGTTTATCTCAACCGCCTTGCCTCTTCGAGGGGTAACTACCCAATCGCCAACTTTCGCATCCATCCAGGTAAGCTGCACACCCTCTTCACCAGCAGTAATGAGACCATCCTTTGGGTCCTCTTTGATTTGATATCGAGTTCCCGTGCTGTAGTGGCTGATAATTTGTTCGATTGCGGGGTAGAGTTTCCCGAGCACGGCAGTTTTCTCTCCCGTCTCATCCAGGCACTGCACCGCATAAACAAAGAGCAGGGCCGCATCAACGCTATTGAACTCCATCTCCTCGGGGTTTTCTAAAAAACGATTGGGCAGCATGCCGTCTTGAAGGTAATGCGCGTAGGTCTCGAGAATGCTTCGTGCGAGGTCAGTCCTACCAAGAGACAACGTAAGACCTGGCAAGGAGATCATCGTGTCTCGTGTCCAGTCCATGAACCAGGGATACCCGGCGATGATAGAAGTTCCAATACTTTTACCGGTTTCTCGCTGTACGATGAATTGCTGCGCGGCAAGGCAAAGATCTTTTATCCATTGAGGCGCATTCTTTGGCAGCTTTTTGATGCTGTTGCTTTGCAGCTTATCCAAATCCTCTAAGCTCTTCTTCGCGCGCGCGATTTGCTTAGGTTCCATTGAGATGCTGAGCAAGAGTCCGTTTGCAAGGTCGAGGCGAGCATTGATGCTACCAGGGGAATAGAGATCTTCTTCGCAATCGAGTCCACGATACGCTTCAAGTGGGTGATGGATATTCCAATTCCAAGACTCTTGTTGATGGAATTCCCCTTGGGAAAACTCGATGAAGAATTGCGTATTCGAGCTGGCCTGAGTCACTGCGATTGTGCGATCGGAATGCTGCACTTTGTACTCACGTTGACCTCGAGACTGAGAGTGGTAGTCGCGAACAGAACAAAGAGGACTGAGCGAGAGCGCAAACTCTTGGGAACCCGAGAGCACTTGGTAGCGAACATAGGTAGTGTTTTGGTTAATACCCATCCATATCCGCTTCTCAAGCACCACATCTTCCAAGAGATACACCCATACCGCTTGTTGGTTCTCTACGTAGAAGTCACGTAAGAAGCGATAGCCATGTGGATGAACCGTGCCGTCTTGATAGTAGTGGGCCGCTAATTCAAAACTTTTTCCGCTATCAAATCGGCAAACTTCATCGCAAGAAGAAACGATGAGATTTCTACCACCGGGAGGTTCCAAGGCTGCACAAAGCAGACCATGGTAGCGCCTGGTGTTGCTGAGGCTCACGGTCGAAGAGCAGAATCCACCGATACCGTTTGTCAGAAGCCATTCAAGGCTTGAAGCGTATTCTAGATTGCTAAAACTTCCTCGGGGAAGGGGATGTTGCATGGCGGTGGATGATTAAGCGCTGAAAATGATAATGACTACGAGGGTGGAGTCCAAAAATACGCCGAAGTGAGGCAAGCTGCAATCATTCCCGTCACATCGGCAGCAATCGCTGCGATAAGTGCGTGCCTGATTTTCACAATACCTACTGCACCAAAATACACCGCAAGCACGTAAAAAGTGGTTTCTGTGCTGCCCATCATCGTTGATGCGAGAAAAGAACTGTAGGAATCAGGTGCCTTATCGACTAGTTCACTCATCACACCAAAGGCGCCACTGCCCGAAAGTGGACGAACGAGCGCCATGGGCAGTACCTCGGCGGGCATCTTAATTAGTTCAGTAAAGGGGCTGATCCATCGCGAGAGAAGGCCCATTGCTCCTGAAGCGCGAAACATTCCAATCGCGGTGAGAATCGCGACGAGAAAAGGAATAATGCGCACGGCAACCTCGAAGCCCTGCTTTGCTCCCTCTGTGACCGCTTCGTATACTTTGACGCCACGACCAAATCCGTAGGCAACAATTCCTAGCATCAGCGCAGGCATCAGCCAGTAGGAGGCGAAGTCGGCGTCA
>CAYGNZ010000133.1:0-5125 GCA_964351345.1 uncultured Bdellovibrionales bacterium
CAACACGTGATCTCCCTCCATCCACTCGTCGAAGACTTTCTGTTTAGATTTTTGCTTTGAACTATCTTTTGACTTCATGCCTCTCCTTTACTTCCCCATACATCGTAGCAACTTTTCGGCAGAGGGGAAGTTCTGAGATAGAGCCCATGTATCCCAGTATTCAGCTTGCCGAAGCGTAGCCTCGGAAAAGTTAATAAAAAACGAGGGATTAGCCCAGTACAATACTGCTGGAATACCGCTTTAGCCAGGGCAGAGATGTGTCGATAATTTAACAATAAGCCTTGTATCTCTGAGGACATAACTCCATTAATCTGCGTCATGCTTGGAGTTGGGTCTACTGAGTTAGGGGCTAATTAGGCATTCGCGGTTGTTAAGATGTATCTCGGGGACGGTTCCGTCAGTGTAAATGGCAGGTCTACTAAGTAAGCTTCAAAAGAATCCACGTTCAGCTCCGCAAGCGGTGCAAGAGGTCGTGCTCGAATCTCGAAGCAAAGAGGCAAGCCCTGTGTTCTTACTCGATCAAGTGGTCGATGACGTTATTCCCCTCAATAAAGTTGTCGAAGCGGCTGAAGGCGTGGGTAAAAACGCCGACATTCTACTGACTGAGGTCGCATCCACGGCGCGAGACACAACCCAGTTTTCTAAGGCCCCAGCAAAGTCTCGTCCCTCGATGATTATTCGCTCCAAGCGAGCCAAACAGGCGGAGCTTCAAACCGCAGCTTTTGCTGATACTGCCCCATGGTGGCTGAGCGACACGGTGGAGAAAGTTCCGCAAGTTGAAGCGCTTGTTCCTAGTGCAATGCGCTTGCTCGATATTGATTCTCTTGATTTTGAAAACACCGTGCAACTTGCCGATGCCGTGCGAAAAGCCGTGCGCGCGGCCAATGCTGAGCTCGGTGGAAGTGTGCGGCTCAGTCGTAAAATCCAGGACCTTGCAGAGAACGATCTTCTTAGTTTACTCGCTGGCAAAGGTCCGCTTGAAGCACTGTACCAGGATCAGGCCGTAACAGATATTTTTATTGATTCTCATTCCAGCGTTAAAGTCGTGCGCATGGGGCACGCAATGGAGACGCCATTTGCCTTCCGGTCGGCTGAAGAATACCAGCTTTTTGTCGACTGCTTGCTACAAACCGCAAATCGAACCCTCTCCCAACGCCTGCCGATTGTTGACTGTGTACTTCCGGATGAGCATCGAAGCAGGGTCAGTGCAATTCATCCTTCAGTGATTGAAGCTGCGGAACCAAGAATCTGTATCCGAGTCCCTCGACTGCAAAAAATAGCATTCTTTGACATTCTACAAACCAAAACTCTACCCGCACCGCTTGCTGCCTGGCTTTCAGAGGTCGTTGCGTTGGGTGAGGCGAACTTACTCGTACTCGGCCCCTCAGGTGCGGGTAAGACCGTGATGACCACGGCCCTGTTAAGTTCAGTAAATTCCGACGAACGTATTGTCACGATAGAAGATGTGCCTGAGTTGTTTGTTCCGACGGTGCATTTAGAGAAACTGGTCGCTCGTCCGCCTGATGAATCGGGGCAAGGCGAGGTGACGATGAAGGATTTGTTACGCGCTGCGCTTCGACGCTCGCCCCATCGTATTGTTGTTGGTGAGATTCGCGATGAAGAGGGACGAATTTTCCTTCGTGCCTTAGAAACGGGTCATGCCGGGTCAATTGCGACTCTTCATGCGGAAAATTCTCGTGATGCACTTTGGCGTTTACTTGATCTTGTGGCGGCATATGAAAGCGCTCCGCAGAAAAGCATCATGCGCCGACTCGCACGTTCTGTACATCTCACTATTACAATGAAGCGTGTTGCAGGAACTCCCTGCTTAACAGAGGTGGCTGAGATATCTTCCGATGCAGACGGAGAGTTCACGATCACTCCGCTGATTAAATTCGTTGGGGTTGAGAACGGAAAACGTAAATGGCAACTTCAAGTTAAAGATTCGTATTGGATGAAAAGAGTGGCAGCGGAAGGGGTAAGCCTGATGCCTGGACTTGGTCTTAAAGCAATGGATGAGCAAGAGGTCTCCTAGCGGAAGCATCGATGAATAAGCGCGCAAAGATTTTAATAGTTGAAGACTCTCCGACCCAAGCAGCGATTATTGCAAATGTGGTCAAGGAGACCGGACATGAGCCCGCCGTCTACTCGGACTTAATGATGGGTATTCAACAGATCCTTACCAAGGAAAAGCCAGACTTGGTCTTGCTCGACTTGCGCCTGCTCGATGCCGATGGAAATCCGATGGCCGATGGTTTTCAAGTCTGCCGAGAAATAAAACGCTTCGCCAAAGAGCTTCCGGTGGTCGTGGTATCGGCCGAGGGTGATGCGGAGGCCTGTGAGTGGGCAATTATGCAGGGCGCAGATGCCTACCTACAGAAACCATTCGTTGTTGACGATTTGACCAACATTATCCAACAAAACCTCTCAAACTAGAGCAAATTCCCGCAGGCGTTCTCCTTGCGTCATTCTAAGCCTAAAATGCATCAAATTTCATGTAGGTCTGAACTAAGTAGTAGACCAGGGCAAAACGACGCCAACCACGAGAGACAAACTGTAACGCCGTGAGAATACTCGTACTCGATAGAGAAGCAGACGCACGCACCGCCTTACTCAAACGGGTGCAAAGTGCCTTCGTGCAAGCAGGTCTGAAGCGGGCAGAGTTACTCGAGGGTGGTTTGAGTACCTTAGGCGCGAACGCAGCCAAAGGTACACCGGAGATTACTTTTCTCGGACCAGGGTATTATCAAGACCTAGAGGATTCCATCGCTAGGGTTCGTTCCGTCTATCCCGACACCGCACTAGCAGTAGTGCTCGATAATGATATCTATGCAGCCGAAGCAGTAGAGTTACGTCGTAGCATTTCAGTGCGCATCATGCCGCTTGCTGATGTGGCTCAAATGGCGCAGTTCATTCTTGATGCGACAAGTGCTCGTCGCAAAAAAAGCGATAGCACGGCAAAAGGGGTAGTCGCCGTTACCCATCTCAAGGGTGGTACGGGCGCAAGTACGCTGGCAAATGCCCTTGCGGCCTGTTGGGGCTCACATGAGAAATCAGTGGTCATCCTTGACCTTGATGACTTGAATCCTCAATTGACCGATTGGGCCAGAGTGCCGCGCGCGACGCGTGATGCGACGGCAAATTTTCTTACCTTGGGAGAAATTCCCTCAAGCCGTATTGGTGAGCTCATTCATAGCATCGAGGGCATTGCGTACCCTTGTTCAATCGTGGGTCAACCACAACACTATGGTGAGAGCTTTCATATGAAAGCTGATGTGATAACCGGTGCCCCAAGCTCGGCAGATTTTATTGACGCACTCATCCCGCAGCTACAAAACTTGTTTGATGTGGTGGTGATTGATACCGGCAATTCTTGGGGAATTAGCACCTTTGCGACTCTACCCTATTGTGAACGAGTGCTGCTGGTGACCGATGAGGACAGTAATTCGGTCCAAAGGAGTTTGGATGTTTTGCTACGACTGTATGCCGAATCAGATGACCCAGCGGAGTTTGATTTGGGAAAATGGTCGCTCGTACTAAATTCCTTCACGGCGCAAAACCTTTCCCTAGAAGATGCCGCGATGTTAATCGCTGAGAAAGAGCTTTTCCCTGACTCCTTGAGTCTCTACACCGTGCCTCCGAGCCCACAAGGTAGCGCTTGGGTATACTCAAAGGAGAGTTTTTTCGAACTCTCCGAAGCTGAGGTGCAGGAGAGTGTTCGAGAGCTGGCGTTTTCTCTCATACCCTTTCGGTATCAGCCTGCTGAAGGAGGTGAGGATTTTGTCGGCCTCCTTCGCAAGAGCATCAAATCCTTGGTCGGCGCCTAGACCACGAGTAATCGATATTCCCTTTACGCACCCCAGTACCGTATCGTATGTGAATAGGTGCGTAAGGCTCAGCGGTCGGCAGCTCGAAAAAGAGCATTTCCTCGATACTCCTGCGGAAATACAAGAAATTTTTCGGAACGCTCGCCAGAGTTCGGGCCATTCAGTTTGTCGTGCCATTTGTGTGCATAGAATTAGGGAGGGAATAAGGGCCTCGTGGGAATAATTGACGTCGAATTAGCAGAGGAATCCCAAACTCGGTATCTCACCTATGCGCTAAGCGTAGTTAGCAGCAGAGCGCGGCCGGATGTGCGCGATGGCCTCAAGCCTGTGCAGCGTCGCATTCTCTATGCGATGAGTAACAATCTACATCTCGGTCCCGATAAACATTACAGAAAGTCCGCGGCAGTGGTTGGTGAAGTCTTGGCCCGCTATCATCCTCATGGGGACTCCGCTTGTTACGACGCGATGGTGCGAATGGCACAAGACTTCAGCCTTCGCTATCCACTAGTTGATGGCCAAGGGAATTTCGGTTCCCTTGATGGAGACTCGGCAGCGGCCTATCGTTACACCGAAGCGAGGCTGATGCCTTTTGCCCTTGAAGTGATTGGCGATATTGGGCAAGAAACCGTTTCTGAGCGAGATAACTTCGATCAAACAGTCAAAGAACCCGTAGTGCTTCCTTGTCGGGTGCCGAACTTACTAGTCAACGGCGCTTCAGGAATTGCTGTGGGAATGGCAACCGCAATCCCTCCGCATAACCTTCGTGAGATCGTAAAAGGTCTGCTGAAACTCATTGATGATGAGACCACAAGTGATGCAAAGCTTCTTGGTGTCATTAAAGGCCCGGATTTTCCTACCGCCTGCCTAATTCTGAATTCGCGCGAAGAGCTTAAAGAGATTTACTCGAGTGGCCGCGGCCCCATCCGAATGCGGGGTGCCTATGAGGTTGAGGAGATCAGCGGTAGAACAAAGCGCAAGCGCATTGTGATCAAGTCAATTCCGTATGGGGTTGATAAATCGGTACTGATAGAAAAAATTGCAGACCTGATTATCGCGCGGAAAGTGCCACAGCTTGATGATGTGCGTGATGAGTCTACTGACGAAGTTCGCATCGTGATGGAGACAAGTCCTGGTGGTGATGAAGAGAAGGCAATGGCCTACTTGTTCAAAAACACCCCTCTCCAGCAAAACTTCAATGTCAACCTCACCGCGCTGGTGCCCACGGATAATCCGTTCTCAGGCCGACCTACCCGACTCTCATTGCGGGAGGCCTTGCTGCATTTTATCGATTTCCGCGT
>CAYGNZ010000133.1:5135-8484 GCA_964351345.1 uncultured Bdellovibrionales bacterium
CGAGGAACGAATCCACCTTCTTGAAGGACTTGAAGCGATTATCGACGTGCTCGATAAAGTGATCAAAGTAGTTCGAGAAAGTAAGGGAAGAACTGATGCTGCAGAGCAACTGCAAAAGAAGTTTAAACTCAGTGAAAAGCAAGCATTCTTTATCGTCGATCTGCGAATCTATCAGCTCTCACGCACTTCCGTTGAAGAGGTGGCCGCCGAGCTGAAAGAAAAACGCGCTCGAGTGAAAGCGATTAATAAAATCCTCAAAAGTGAAAAGGCGCTCAAAGGTGAGGTCGCTACTGACCTACAGCGAATTTCAGATACCTACGGGGATGATCGTCGCTCAGAGGTGCTTGGAGAGTATGACGAGCCCGAGTTTGACAAAGAAGCCTTTATTGAACACGAAGATGCTCATGTGATTGTCACCACTGACGGCTGGATTAAGCGAATTCGCACGAGCAACGATCCTGAAACAACTCGGATGCGAGAAGGCGACAGCCTGTTTTTTACCGAAGAGGCATCTACCAAAGATACGCTTGTGCTGTTTACTAATCGTGGAAACACCTTCGGCACACAAATAATCGACCTTGTTTCAACTACTGGTTACGGGGAACCCGTGCAGAAGACCTTTCGCTTTGGCGACGGGGAGGTGGTGGTTGCCTGTATGGTGGTGCCCAAAGACGGGGCGAATGGCGAGATTTTACTCTACTCCAAACAGGGCTACGGCTTTCGCTACGAAGTTTCTGCACTTGGCGTGACCAAGAAAAACGGCAAGCGCGTGATGCGCGTCAGTGAGAAGGATCAACTTGCGGGGCTCTGCCCGGTTGATGAGAAGCTGCTGCTGTTGATTAGCGAGCAGGGCTACTGTACTTGTTTTGTGCATTCAGAAGCACCCTTACTCGCAAACGGTGGGAAAGGGGTAATCCTGCAAAAAATGAGTGGCGGGGATAAGCAAGCGGCTGCCGTGAGTGTGAACAAAAAGGGCAAGGTGCTGGTTACGGTTGAGTCCGGGAAACCAAAAGAGATTGATGTCGCGGCCTTAACGATTGCAAGTCGGGCCAAACGTGGTCTGAAGCTTATTAAGCGAGGTATGCCTGTGCTGGGTGTGCTTGCCGTGAGAGATAAAAAAGGCGGAAAGGCCAAAAATTTATCGTTATTTTAAAGAGTCGAGGAGACGGAGAGTACCCAATTGGCTAAGGCGTCTACGAAGAAGAAGTATAGTGCATCCGATATCGAAGTCCTTGAAGGACTTGAACCCGTGCGCAAGCGCCCAGGGATGTATATTGCAGGCACGGATACGCCGGCTGGTCTACATCAGCTTATTTTTGAAATTCTCGATAATAGCGTTGATGAGGCAATGAATGGACACGCGAGCGAGATTCGCGTGACGCTTCATAAAGATGGATCGAGTGCTACCATTTCAGACGATGGCCGCGGAATCCCTGTCGATAAGCATCCCAAATTTAAAAAGCCTGCACTCGAACTCATTCTCACCACGCTTCATGCGGGAGGGAAGTTTTCTGATAAGAACTACAAAACCGCTGGCGGTCTTCATGGTGTTGGAAGTTCGGTGGTGAATGCCTTGAGTGAAGAAATGGTTGCGACGGTTACTCGAGAGGGTAAGCAGTTTCGTCAAAGCTATTCACGTGGCCGCCCATCGAGCACACTCAAGATTATAAAGAAATCCGCTCTGGGAAGTGGAACGGCGATCTTCTTTCGTCCCGATCCAGAGATTTTCCCCAAAACCACCTTCTCTGCAAAGACCATTCGCGAGAGTATGCAAACCAAAGCCTATCTCAACCCTGGGCTGAAGCTGGTTTTTGTTGATGAGGTCGGGGGAAGTGTCGAGGAATTCTGTTACAAAGATGGAATTAAGGCTTTTCTTCAAGAGCGATTAGCGGAAAGTAAGAAATCAATTGTCGGTGAAGATCCTTTTTTCATCGAAAAAAATGACGGCGTGGATGTCTCCGTTGCACTTGCTTGGACAAACTCAACTACCGAACAATTCTATTCCTACGTTAACGGTATCTACACCATAGATGGAGGTTCGCACGAGAACGGGGCAAAGTCTGGTATTGTAAAAGCGCTGAGGAATTACATCAGCGTACACAATATCCAAATGAAAGGAGTCAAGCTTGGTGCCGAGGATATTCGAGAAGGTCTGGTGTGTGTGGTCTCTGTTAAACTACCAGGCGATCAATACCAGCCTCAGTTTCAGGGACAAACAAAATCAAAACTGAATAATCCAGAAGTTGCGCCAATTGTCGACAACGCAGTCCGAGGGCTTGAGCAGTTGCTCAACGAAAAGCCATCCTCTGCGGAGTCGATTATTCAGCGTATTCAAATGGCAGCGAAGGCACGGGCGGCTTCACGTGCGGCAAGCCAAAGCGTGCGAAGAAAAGTCGGTATCTCACATCGTCTTACTCTGCCCGGGAAACTTGCGGATTGTTCAAGTATTAAGCCTGAAGAAACCGAGCTTTTTATCGTCGAGGGTGATAGTGCGGGTGGGAGCACGAAGCAGGGACGGGACAGAGAGAACCAAGCCGTCCTTCCGCTTCGCGGAAAGGTGCTCAACACTATCGGCACTTCGACAAAAAAAGCTGCGGAGAACAAAGAGCTATCAAACATCGTTGCAGCACTAGGCTGTGGTATCGGTGAGGGAATGGATTTATCCAAGCTTCGCTACGGCAAAGTAATCATTCTTACAGATGCCGATGCTGACGGAATGCATATCGCAACACTGCTGCTTGCGTTTTTCTTCACCCACATGCGTCCGCTAATCGAACAAGGCGCCCTCTACATCGGTAAGCCGCCGCTTTTTGGCGTCTTCCCTCCCGGAGCGCAGAAGTCTAAAGCGAATACAAAGACGAAGAAAGCAGCGGCAAAAGCAAGTAAGACTAGAAAACGCAAAGCCTCTAGCACCACTCCCGGTGCAGAGTGGGCGTATTCTGACCAAGAGCTACAAAAAGTCGTTTCCAAAATGAAAGGCAATCCCCGTATCGTTCGCTACAAAGGTCTCGGCGAAATGAATCCCGATACACTGTGGGAAACCACCCTTGATCCAGAGCAACGAACTCTGCTGCGAGTCTCTGCAGATGATCAAGAGATGGTAACCGAAGCTCTAAAAGCCTTAATGGGTAACGACCCCTCCACTCGCTATCAGCTTATCGTTGATAATGCTGATGCGATCGAGCTTGACGTTTAGTTTCTTTCCATTTCTTGGACATTGCTGGTGCGACGCCCCTCGTTGAAACCTTAGTCGCGAGGTTTCATGTAGATATGGGTATTGCCGGGGATCGTTCTGGAGCCAGATACCTGTCTCCTACACTTTGCAGCTATTGCTTTAGGCGACGATGGG
>CAYGNZ010000134.1:0-6343 GCA_964351345.1 uncultured Bdellovibrionales bacterium
CTTTGGGCAAGTGTCTTTGCCATCATCGTGTTTCTTTGCGTTCTGGTGTATGTGTGGCGCGATTTTAATCGTCGGGCCCTGGTGCTGGTTCACCCCTTTGCCTTGGGGCTCGATATTGAGACCGCCATGGCCTCAATTGCCGAGCTGGCTCGGCATCATTCATTTGCCTCAGCCTTGAGCGATACAAATGCTCGGGCGGCGCTTGAGTCAGCGGCACGGGTTTACTACGGCTCACTGGAGAAGCTTCTCCGAAGATGGCCATACCGGATAATCGTGCTACTCGAGGAGAAGGAGTTAGAGGAATACTCTCATCTTCAAATATCGGCGCTCACGCCGAAATCTTGGCGAAGTGTTTTGAAAGTATTACCGATTCATACTCGAATTGGTCGAGCGGTTCCTCTGGATGCCTCCTGGGAAGTGCTTGCTGAAATGCTTCGTAAGCAGACTGGTATTCGCCGTCTCGATATCGCCGGCTGTTTTTTAAGCCTGAGCGATCGTGAAATAGTTTTGCCAGAGCAGCGTTACTCTTGTGTGAATGACACTCTGTATCAATTGCGAGGGAGTCAGGAGTTCGACGAAGTTCGCTTAGTTGAGAAAGCCTGTTTTACTCTGCAAGTGGATATGAATGCGGTGCCCTTCGGCTTAACCGCGGCGGCAACAGCAAAAGCGATGCGGCGTAAAGCCTCGAAACAAAGCGCAGTGCGCTAGATGTTCCTGGAGTTTTCGGCAGAGGTTTTAGAACTTTCTTCGCGGAAACTCCCTTTTCACTGTTCCATCGACAATTCTAAGGTGGGGGAGAGAGAAGAGGAACCTTGAGGCGCGTGTGCCAGGAAACCTCTTCTCTCGCCACCATTTCGCCTTAGTTCTCTAGCACCTGGTCAATGTCTGAGAGTAGACGATCGAGCTCGGCGGAGAGCGTGGCATCTGATTCTCCGAGGAGAATCAGTGACAAGTCGTTACGCAGTTGTTGAAACTGCTCACTGAAACCCTTGGAGTGAAAGAAAATTCGAATTGCTCTGCGCAAGCCTCCGAGCGCGATGAGGCGTCGTTTGCTTGCTGAGCGTGGCATGCGATTCTCTGCGTCAAGTTCTGAAGTGTCGGCGACGTAGTTATAGAGTATCTCAACCGCTTTCCAAGTATCACTGTTCGGGTTGGTGACGAGCTTCTCGATTAGTGTGGCAAAGAATGGATCGTGCACGTCAAGATGAGAAACAATTTGAAGGATTTTGTCTAAATCCCCTAACAACTGTTTCATCGGGCTATCCGAGTAGTGCGCGGCAATCTTTTCGGTAACTGTGCCCACATTCGAGCAGCGCTTCAAGACCAAGGTAATGTACGAGTCAATGCTGACATGTTTCGGTCCCAGCGAGGGTAGGGTTTGTACCACTGCCTTCTCGACGTTTCCCGCCGGGTCAAAAAGACATTCCTCTGCGGCTCGAACCGAGAATTTGCAGGGTCGCCATACCCAGCGCATTGCGTTACAGGCTGCAGCCCGCACATCGCAGTCCTTACTGCGCATCATGAATCCCAATACGAAGGAAAAGGGCGGAAAAATACGCCCCATCGCTCCACAAAAATACGCGGTGAGCACGAGACCCAAGCAAGTGAAATCTCCGTGGGCACCGTCATACACCCGGTTCTTGCGAACAAGTTTTTTTAGCTTCTCTCGCTCTTCGATTGAGCTGATTCTCATCACTTTTGGCTGCGGTGTACTCCGTGCCTGGTACGGCGCAGAGGTAACCGTGAATGCCTGAAGTGAACGTAACGGTAAGGCTGCTCCATCCATTTTGAACTCCTGTAAAACGTGTTCTTCTCTGTTTCCCGTATGGACTCCAAAGGAGTGAGGTGAAGGGGCGTGTGACGCCCCTGGGAAGAACCCGTTCACCTCATCCAGTGTTAGCCGATGAGGCTTTCGATTGCTTCGACGACTTCGAGCAGACCGTCGCGATTACCGCACTTTGGATCAAGCAGAAACTCCAGAGTGAATTCTCGCGAACAGCGTTCGAGTAGCTCCAGTTCAGTTTCTTCTGCGATTAATTCTTCGATCAACGGCAGAATTACCTCCAAGATCATTGATTCACGTCGAATCATACGCCGTTCTCGACTCTTCTCACAGAAAAGGTCCAGTCCCTTTCTGACAATCGTGTTTCTCCAGTCTTTACGCAGTCGCCCCAATTCAATGAGTTTTGCGCGGGCAGCCTCGTTGGCGACGTAGTAGGTATCGTCTGCAACACTTGCCTGGAGAAGATAGTCAAGACCGTGAATCATCGAGACACTCAGGCTGCGGCAGGCATAAATTGCATGCATCTGGAGCCGGGAGTTTGGCGAGCGAAAATCCGCGGCGATGATCTGGGCAAGTTCGCCGACATCATCTCCAAGCTTGACAATTGCTCGTCTGGCCGCAAGCCGTACTTTCTCACTACGATCATGTGCAAAGCGTTGCAGCTCGCCGTAGTAGGGCACGGCATCTTCGTAGAGGTCGCCAATGATATCGCAACACAACGCACGTACTTTCGGATTTTCATCACGAAAATACTTCTCGAGTGCTCTCTCACAAGGGCGAAAATTAAGCCCGACAGAACCGCAGAACCAACAATGGAGCAAACGGAACTGAAGCGTCCAGTCTCGGTCCCACCAGGGTGTTGCCCGCGGTATCCGCTCTGTCACCTCGTTTGGTCGGAGCTCAACATGAAGATGAGCGCCCATCCGTGCGGTTAAAACCGTCATTGCATACTCCTTGCAATTCAACAAAAAACCTCTTCCCGTTCACCTCGTAATGCTACTGAAAAAGAACAATCGCCACAGCGTGGCGAGGAAAATCAGTATGAGAAACGTCGAGTGTTCGAACCGTTTGAGAAAACAAAAGAAAAGGCATCGGGAGTTGATTCACAAGCTCCCGATGCCCAGACGACATATGCACGCTAAAGGGCTCTGTTCCCCCCCTCTAACTTGCAACCCGTAGTCGTGCTCGTGCTGAGGATTTTCCTCGAGGCTTCAAGGAGATAGTACGTCCCCATCCCTTCGGGCCTTCACCAACTAGTCCACGGTTATCTGGAACCAGGACGACAATCACCTTCGCACCGGCGGGTGCAGCGTGGGGCCAAGGAGTAAATCCGTCCGTCATCACAATGATGAAGTCCGGTTTTGGCCGTAGCGCAAGTGCTGCTCGAATGCCCGCGCCCATGTCAGTGCCGCCACCGCCACTAAGTTGAATTTGCCTGGGGTCAAATACCTTTTCGACGGTATGAACCATGCAATCAACTGAGATGACCGTGAGGCGCTCTTCACCACCGAGAGTTTGCAACACACCTTTGGCCTCAGTGAGTGCCAGGGTAAGCTGCTCCTCTTGCATGCTGCCGGAGGTATCAACGCAAAAGGCAACATTGGGAGTGGGATCAACCAGCGAGGGAAGAACGAAGTCTCGCAGCACACTTTGCCTGCGGTTCGGTCGTTCAAAAGAGTAGTCCGACATGCCGGCTGCTCTTGCCCACTTGCCGCGAATTGCGCCCGCGAGTTCTTTCTCCCAAGGTACTTGAGGGTTGAGAACGGCCTCGGCCCAGCGAAGCAAACCTCCAGGAACACTTCCTGGCTGTTTATTCGCATGTTCGAGCACATCCTCAGCGACTTTCTTCCTTACCAGTTCGCCCTCTTTCTCTCCGATGCCACGTTGCTCACCGTTAGGATCACCGAGTTCGTGCTCCTCCTTTTTTCCGTGAGCACCGCTGCCACAGGTATGGCCTTTTCCATCCGTGCCCTCGCTTCCAGGCGGGCCGACGACTCCTGGAATGCCACCTCCTGAAGAAGCGCTTCCCGGAATCAACTTGTAGTACTCCTCGGCAAGAAGCTTGTCAGGAAGACCAAAAGTCTTGGGAGAGATAACCCATTCCGGCAGTTCCGCGGCATCCTCGCGAAGCAAGTCATCGTTGATCTCACAGTCTCCTGCGAGATTGAAATGCTCATGCTTCCAGCCATTGCGCTCACAACGTCCTGCATGGTCACGAAGTAAGTGGTCCACTTCATGAATAAGAATCGTTGCAAGCTGCATCACGGAGAGTTGCTCAACGAGGTCAGGGTTGTAGTACAATCGCCACCACTTATCGACTCCCAAGGTGGGAATCATGCGAGTGGCAACCGGGACCATACGAAAAATCGCCGTTGCATAGTACGGACGTAAGCGGCTGACCGCATACATTCGCGCCAGCATCAGTGCCTCAACAACTTGGTCAATCTGATGGTCTGGTGAATTCATCTGATTCTCCTTTCCTGGAAAGTAGCTGAGTTCAGCCAGCCCGCAGGTGTTGCGAGTCTGCAGCACCGCCAGCGGAGGCAGGCGGACCGAATGCTCCTGCACGTTGCAGAATCTTACGGAACGTATGCACTTCCTTCGGAGCGGGGAACCGCTGATTCGCACTGCGATGGACCTTATACAGAGCCAAGGCATGCACGGCAGGAACATCGAGACTGCCGACTTCTTTTGCAGCTCGATCTAGAATCTTCCACGTGCTCTGCCACCGAGCCTGCGTTTGTTCACCGCGATAGGCGATGATTACCGCAGCAAGCACGGCGTAAAGTTGATCCTCTCGTCCCGGGAGTGCCGGACCCATCGGGTCTGCAAGCAACACTTCGGGATCAACGAGGTCCAGCTCATCAGCATAGTGGAAGAACTCCAGCGCAACACTGTCGCCGATACATCCCTGAACGAGCAAAATCTCAAGCTCTCGTCCATGTTCGGGCGTATCGAACTGACCGCTACAAGCATTTGCCGCAGCATGCAGTTTCGCAGACATCTCCCACGTACGTCCCGAAGGCCATGCGCGTCCGGCTTTTGTTTCATCTTCCGGAACCTGCAGGAGCAACTCTGGGCGTCCCTTGATGAAGGCTGCCACGAGCGTTCGGCTCTGGTCGTAACAGTCTTCTTTCCAATCCTGAGGGACTTCTACATACGTCGGTGTCGGCCAGTCGTAGAGGAATCCATCGCACCAATCCTTTGGCGAGAGTCTCCACTCCAAATGGCAGAAACGGTTTGCCAGTGGCGGAGAGAGGTCCCAGCATCCCGGCGTTTCGTTCGGCGGATTTGCTGCTGCGATGATCCGAATCTCCTCCGGCAGTCGCAGGTCACCGACGTAACGATCCAGCACCACACGAAGCAACGCAGCCTGAACTGCGGGACGTGCCGTGCTGATTTCGTCGAGAAAGAGGATGCCTTTTCCCAGCTTGACCAGCCGCACGGCCCAGCTTGGAGGCGCGAAATCCACTCGAGCACCACGCACTTCCGGCTGCCCGAAAATGCGAATGAGATCAGGAAGCGACTCAAGCACTTCTTCTTCGCTTATCTTCACTTCATCCTTGGCACTTCCACCATTAATCCAAGAGCAGAAGGTAGAAGCAATTTTCTCCACCTTCTCTGTTGGCAACATCGCGGGAAAGCGCACCAGCAGGGGAAGCCCGGAGAAATCTGTTGGTTCTCGAAGCGAGGCAATAACTGTCTCGCAGTGAACTCCTCGGGCCCGTGCGATTGCCTCCACCGTCTTGCTCTTACCAATCCCCGGCTTACCCCACAAAATTGCGGGAATATCCAGGTCGAGACACACTGCAAGCGCGTTAAGCTGAACCGCTGCGTCTGAAAAAGCCATGACACGTCTCCTTCCGTTCCAAGAAAAAGAAAAGACTCCTCACGAATAGAGAGTTGAAAAGCACAGAAAACCATTCACTCGACGTTTCCTGTCGCTAGTTCCTTGGTGGGTTCAAGGGCTGGAAATCGATGAGAAGAAGAAAGTAGAGAATGGAAAGAGAATAAAGAGGAGAAAGACTAGGACTCAAGATGATAGGAATCTATCAAACAGGAAACGTGATCACGCTTCTTCACGACGAACGTAGGCGAGCTCTTAGGAAGAGTAGCTACCTAAGCGCACGCTCTTTGGGTAAAGAACGCACTTCAGAACTACGCAGGATTACGATCGATCGTCATTTCACGTTAGCGGAAGGTTGAACCCTAATATACCCCTGAGGCGATAAATTTTGCTTTTTTGAACGAGAGTGAGAGTTCAACGTAATTTTTTCTGATCGACGTTCACTCGGACCGAACGTCGAGAGAGAAATAATGTTTGCTTGCTTCAAGTAAGGAAAAGTAGTGGATGGGTTGAGGACAGGGAGAAAACTAGAAAAATAATCCCGAGAGGTATCCTGCCTCTCGGGACTGTGGTTAGACATCCCCAAAACGTTTTTGCGTTTCGTTCAGTAACTGCAAGATTTTCGGGTCTGTTTCTCCGATAAGCAGCAGCGACACCTCGTTTGCGAGCTGAGCGCGAAGTTTTGCAAAAGAGGCTGATGCGAGGGCGATTCC
>CAYGNZ010000134.1:6353-8466 GCA_964351345.1 uncultured Bdellovibrionales bacterium
CACTCCACGAAGATACGCGGAGCCATTTGGCCAGTAGGAAAGCAACGACTCGCAGACGAAGTTGAAATCATCCGTACTTTGCTTTGCGGTACCACAAATCAATTCGGTCCAGACGCTGCGTAAGCTCCGTTTACGACCAAGCATCTCAAATGCGCGAGGGAAACATCTTCGCGGCAGCACACCGATTCGCAACAAGGTATGAAGCGACTCGTCCGATTCTGTTTGTGTCCCCTTCAGCACGATTCGCTCCAGCGCTGGTACGGCGGGATTTGCCGCTGCGCCCAACCAACCAATAGTAGAGATTGCGCTGCGGCGCGTTCGCTCGTCTCTGAGTAGCTCAACAAGGCCCGGTAAGGTGCAAAGAGCATCTTCCTCAAGACCAATCAGCGCATCAGAAGCGGCCTGACGTATTAACGGCTCTGGGTTGCGAAGATGCACGCCGATGCTTCGGGCAACGCTCTCTCCTGTCAAACCAATCGCGCGAAGACTTCTCCCGGCTTGGAGCAGAACCTGCCGAATGTCGTTGCCTAACGACGGATGCTGTTCAAAGTCGGCTTCTTGTTTATAGTGTTTACTCCAGCGCGCGATGATGTACTGAGGATTGAGGAAGGGAATGAGAGCGTTTTTTGCTCCACGACCCCGAGTGCCCAAATACTCAATCTTAAGCAGCGTCTCGCAGAGACGCGGAATGTTTGTCTCAGAAAGATCTGGAAGCAACAATCCTAGCTCAAAAGGAATTGGGGCTTTTCGACGCTTCACCTGAGCGACAGGCGGTAGTAGCGTGGCAGTGCTCATCTCTTGTTCCTCCATAAAAATCCAACTTCGGTAGAACCAAATTCCTTGTCCTTTCCCCAAGTGAGATTTGCAAAAGAACGTGTACGAGCGGCTAGGACAATTGTGTCGCCCGCGAGCAGGGATAATCAAGTAGGGAGTAGACGTGTTCAGAGAGTGAGTGGGAGGATTCGTGCGAGAGAGGCACGCCTCCCTATTTGTCCCTTAATTGAGGGACAAATAGGGATTGCCGAATCTAGGACATCCAGTTGGTACTGGCTTCAGCGGACCATTTTGTGGTGATCTTTTTTGTCTTTGTCCAAAAATCGAGCGAGCCTGGTCCCGTAATATCGCCATCGCCAAAAAGGCTGGTATTCCAGCCACCAAAGGCGAATGGCTCGCGCGGAACCGGAACTCCGATATTAACTCCAATCATTCCCGCGCTCGCATTCGCAGCAAAATAATTCGCAGCGCGACCAGAATTGGTGTAAATCGCTGCGGCATTGCCGTACGGATTTTTATTTTCAATCGCTATTGCCTGCTCAAGATTCTCGCAACGAATGATTGTAAGCACTGGACCAAAAATTTCATCACAGGAGGACTCGTGCTCGGGGCTGGCGTTATCAATGAGAGAAGCACCAATGTAGTAGCCTTCCGTGGGGTTCTTCGCTTTTCTCCCATCAAGAAGTAGTGAAGCAGCGCCCTGCTCACTTCGCTCTAAATATCCTTCAATTCGCTTGAGCGCGGCTTCGTTAATGACCGGCCCAATGTCTTTTCCCGGTACGATGCTCTCCATTTTATCTTTAATGCGCTCAATGATTGCATCAACGTCTCCAACAGCAAGCAACACGCTTGCTGCCATACAACGCTGACCGGCACATCCCGTGACCGAGGCGACGATATTTGTCGCTGCCATCTCAGGATCGGCATCGGGGGCGAGCACCAGATGATTTTTTGCGCCCCCAAGGGCACGGACTCGTTTTCCGCTGGCAGATCCCCGTTGGTAGACAAGCTTGGCCACCTTGGTTGAGCCCACAAAGCCGATCGCGGAAATTCCTGGGTGATCGCACATTTCCTCAACGAGCTCTTTATCACCATGGACCACAGAATAGATTCCCTTCGGTAGTCCCGCCTCCTCAAATAGCTCAGCGAGCTTGATACTTGAGAGGGGAGTTTGCTCAGATGGTTTGAGCACAAAAGCGTTGCCGCTGGCGATTGCCGTAGGAATCATCCACATCGGGACCATCAAGGGGAAATTAAATGGTGTGATACCTGCAACAACACCTAGAGGCACGCGCTGGGTTTTGCACTCAACACCTTTACTCACTTCAAGCACCTGGCC
>CAYGNZ010000135.1:0-239 GCA_964351345.1 uncultured Bdellovibrionales bacterium
ATCTTCTATTTCAGATTGATACTCTCTGAGGATTTTTTCAAATGAATCCGGTCGATTTTCCGGCATACGATGAACCGCGTAAAATAAACCCCGTCGCTCAAATCCGCGAATTACCTCATTGACAATCGGATCTTGCGAATTGTTATCAATCAGGACAAATCGACACGGTGTTGAAGTCTTGCGATAGATCGCATCCAGGCACGCCCAAAGGTAGAGGGGACGCTCCCAACTGATGATAA
>CAYGNZ010000135.1:249-3135 GCA_964351345.1 uncultured Bdellovibrionales bacterium
GCTCCAAAGATTCTGCTTGCGAGATAAAACTCTCAAAAAGGATAAGGAATATCAATCCCCAAGGCGTCAGAATCATCGAGGTTGGGACTAAATTCCTGTTCCTCGTAGCCAGCATTAGCGATGACAACACCCTGCGTCTCTACTCGGAGACGACCTTGCCGGAGCCAAGAGGCTATCTGCACCAATTGTTTTACTTGTTGAACAAAAACACGGTGGCGTCGCGCACCGTCGCTTTCGAAGCCCCTTGTGGGGATAACACCTTGGGCGATAATTGCTCCACCATCAATCGAGGAATCGATAAAATGCGCCGTTGTACCAAGGAAGGGCACGGCATGATCCACTGCACGCTGCACCGCTCGGAATCCTTTGAAGCTCGGTAACAGCGAAGGATGAAAATTGACTAAGCTATTTTCGTATTCTTCCAGAATCTTTCCACGGAAAAGCCGGAGATAAAAACTAAACGCGGCATCGATTTTGCGGCTCCCAAAGAGGGAGCAAAGAGAGTCAGAGAAAAGCGTCGAGTCCTTTTCATAGATTCGCTCTAAAGGAATTTCAAACTCCTCAGCAACACTCTCTGCTCCGCACGGGCGATCGGTGACGATAAGTGAAATTGATTGAGCGAAACTAGGAACTTTTAATGCCTCTCGAAGCACACTCCCTCCAGTGGAGGCAACCACCGCAAAACGAGCACTCGGTAGTTTAGCGGTAGACATACACCGTATACTCGTAAAGACCGTAGTCATTGCGAATGATAAAATTTCGCGTAACTTCTTTGGTCAAAAAATCGGTCAATAGATCAAAGGAGAGATGAAATAAATCGAGTCGACTCCACTGCACATCTGGAGACATGACGTTAAAAGCCATTCCAGTTGTAGTTCGAGCAAATACTGTCTTGGTTAGCTGTTTGAAGTAATCAAACATCGCTGAGTATTGAAGTTCCCGTTTTTCAGTAAACACACCGTTTAATACAATGTAGTCAAATGACGTTGTGTTTCCAGACGTAAGCACATCTTCACAGTACCAATTTATATCTGGATATTTCTCCCGGCAGCGATCGATAAAGAGTTGGGAGATATCTAGTCCGTGATAGTTGATACGCCGATCCGCTTCTTGTTCACGGATGAACTGATACAGCGCGCCAAGACCACAGCCAAAATCAAGCAGCGACAGCGAATCGCGGGTATCATTTTGCGCGACTTCGAGCATTACCTTGTAACGAGTCTGCGCATCTGACTCGTTGGGCCAGTCAACTGCTTTATGGCCGCTACCGTGTTGTTGAAGACAGGTCTCGTAGTGCTGGACTATGCTGTGGTAGGGCTTGGTTTCGCTCATCGCTACAGCCGTATTTCGCTCATTATCGTATCTTTCGGCTCGGTGCAGAATCGATGCAACACACTAGCATAGTTTCCCTCGAATTTCTCAAGAAACCTCAGCTCTACTCCCTGCTCAGCAAAGCTAGCCGCGTCATAGAGTTCCCGTCCCCCTGGCGCATTCACATAGCGCTCTGCTCCAAGGATTTTGAGAATCGCAAGTATCCGGTCCTGTCCTTTTAGGGCCGGATCAATCTCAAGCGCACTTGAGAACATAAACTCTGCGTCGCATTCGAGATAATCCGCACTGAGTTTTAGCAATTGGGAGATATACTCATTAGGTGTTCGCTGAAGGTCAAACAATTGCGCAAGGAGCGGATTCGTATGCGGAGACTCAGAACTTATTTGGGGAAAGCTGTTGAGCTGAGTTTTCAAACGCTCTTCTGCGTCCTCCGCGAATGCGAGCTCACAAATTTTTGTCCCCCGCTCACACTTCAGAATCGGCAAGGTAAGCCAATCAAACACTCCTTGAGCGTTGGGAAGCTGATTTCGATGAACGTAGCCACGCCTTGGAAACTGCACGCAGTCATAGAGCACAAAAACGTCGGCGCGTTCGATCAGACGAAAATACCCTGCGTAAGGAACAAAGTAGGGCTGCATGACAGCGACGGTCTTCACACCATCCTCGCCATATCTATTCGGCCCACAGGAATGCAGCTCTAGAACGGTGAGCGATACACTGCCTTTTCGCCGAGACTCTTCTCAATCCAAAGCAGTCGATTGTATTTGGCAATTCGCTCTCCGCGACACATCGAACCGGTTTTGATTTGTCCCGCATTCAGCGCTACGGCGAGATCTGCAATTGTGGCATCGGCGGTTTCACCGGAGCGATGTGAAATCACATTGGTGAACGAGGCTCCCTTCGCCGTCTCAATCGCCGAAAGTGTCTCACTCAGCGAACCAATCTGATTGAGCTTAATTAGCACCGAGTTCGCAACGCCGTCTCGGATACCTCGTTCAATTCGCTCAACGTTGGTTACAAATAGGTCATCGCCCACAAGCTGTATTTTATTACCGAGTCGTTTGGTAAGCGCAGCCCAACCATCCCAATCGTTCTCGCCCAAACCATCTTCAATACTAACAATCGGGTATTTCTCCAGCCAACCTTCGTAAAGATCAATGAGCTGTTCCGCACTTCGTTGCGCCCCGTCTCCCTTGGCAAACACGTAGTTATAGCCGTCTTCTGGACTTCCTTCGATTAGCTCACTTGCCGCGACATCAAGGGCGAAGGCGACATCTTCGCCCGGTCGATATCCCGCCCGTTCGATTGCACGTAGCAAAAACTCAAACGCGGTTTCAAGGGACTCAAGGCGCGGTGCATACCCTCCCTCATCACCGACTCCGGTGTTATAACCGTCATCTTTTAGCAATGCGCCAAGCGCATGAAAAATCTCCGCACTCACTCTCATTGCCTCAGAGAAGCTCGGCGCACCAACAGGGACGATCCTGAACTCTTGCAGATCGAGACTGTTATGGGCATGCGCTCCGCCGTTAATCACGTTGCCCAGTGGTACTG
>CAYGNZ010000135.1:3145-8417 GCA_964351345.1 uncultured Bdellovibrionales bacterium
ACCTCCGCCGAGATACTCATAGAGCTCTTGTCCCCCGGATTTCGCAGCGGCATGCGCCACAGCGAGACTTACGCCCAAAATTGCGTTTGCCCCTAACTTTCCTTTATTCGGTGTCCCATCTAGCTCCACAAGTGTGGCGTCAAGTTTTCCCTGGTCGCGCGCATCCATTCCGCAAACTGCGTTTGCGATTACCTCATTGACGTTTGCCACAGCGCGCAGCACACCCTTCCCGCGGTACACACCGGTATCACCGTCTCGTAGCTCGACTGCTTCAAACTCACCGGTAGAAGCACCAGAAGGCACGCTGGCATGACCCAACGAACCATCTTCTAGCTCGACTTTCACGCTGACCGTTGGGTTGCCGCGAGAATCAAGAATTTGAATAGCGGCAAGGGATTTGATGTTGCTCATTATGTTACCTCATTAACGTTCAGAAAAACTCTTCAGCGAACGCTTGTATTGTTTGAAATTTGGCCTAGCCAAGCAGGACTTCCAACTTGAAAGTCCCCGAACAAGATGGAAAATGGATGTACAAGTTGAAGCTATTCTATATAGTGTACTACCGCTGCTTATTTCAAGCAGACTAGGCCCACAACGGACAGCAATAAGGTAAGAGCACAATTTAGCGCCATGGGACGAGTTAGCTCCACAATCTTGAGTATTCTCATCGTGATGTTGGTTGTCTTTACTCTTTTTGGCAATCACGGTCTGGTTCAACTCATGCAGCTATCTGATGAGATAGCGATTCTCTCTGAGGAGAATCAGGAGATCGAGGCGGAAATAATTGAAATCCAGAACCAAATCTACGGTGTCTCAAGTAGCAAACTCGTGCTTGAGCGTCGTGCGAGGGAAGAGCTAGGTCTTTCAAAACCCGGTGAAATTGTCTACATATTCCCTCACACCGTTGATCGATCAATAGAGAATAACCGCGCATCAAATGGGCAAGGCGAAGTATCGCGTAAAGAATAAGGCACCATTACCGGTTTCTTCTGTTCTGGAGAGAACACTTGGTGCCTATCGTTTAGATAAGAAACTAGAACAATACGCTGCATTCCCTGCATGGCCCGAGATCGTCGGAGAGCAAATCGCAGCGGTTGCCATTCCAGAGAAAATCGTTCGGGGCAAAACTCTGCTCGTGAGAGTAGAAGATGCGGTTTGGGCGCAGGAACTCAGTATGATGAAAAAAGAGATTCTAGAGCGAATATTTCAACACGGAAGTGGCGCGCTGATAGAAGACATTCGATTTGCCACGGGCAGCCCAAAGACGTTCAGTAAATAATCATGAGCTCCATAATCAAAAATTTCGAAGCACGAGGCTGCTTACACGATGCCTCTCATCGCGATGAGCTTGAGCAGCTCTTGGAAGGCCCTCCGATTTCATTTTACTGCGGCTTTGACCCAACAGCCGATAGCCTCCATGTCGGCAGCATGCTCCCCTTACTCTTAATGAAGCGGCTGCAAGAAAAAGGGCATCGACCAATAGTCCTTCTTGGTTCCGCCACGGGTATGATCGGAGATCCCTCGGGGAAATCCGAGGAGCGAGTGCTGCTTGCTGACGAGCAGCTTGAGAAAAACGCTCGTGGTATCGAAGCGCAGATTAAGTTGTTTCTTTCAAGCGAAGGAATCAATGCCTACACCATCGTGCGTAACGATAGTTGGTTGGCAGGGCTCCACTATATTTCCTTCTTACGAGACATCGGAAAGCACTTCACCATCAACTCGATGATGGCCAAGGACTCCGTTCGCAGTCGACTAGAGAACCGTGAGCAGGGAATTAGCTACACCGAGTTTAGTTACATGCTGCTGCAAGCCTATGACTTCCTCTGGCTCTACCGTAATCATGGCTGTCGATTACAGGTCGGAGGATCTGACCAATGGGGAAACATCACCGCCGGCTTAGAGCTTATTCGACGCACGGAGTCACAAGATAGTCTACCGGCCTATGGTTTGACCTTTCCACTTCTCACGACTTCGAGTGGGGCAAAGTTTGGTAAGACAGAAAAAGGCGCGGTCTGGCTGTCTGCAGAGAAGACCTCGCCATACGAATTTTACCAGTACTGGCTCAATACGAGTGATGAAGATGTACTAAAATACCTCAAACTGTTTACCAGTATCAGCAACGATGCACTCTCCGAACTCGAACAACGTCATGCAAACAATCCTGGCCAACGAGAAGCGCAAAAAACATTAGCGCAGAGCCTCTGCGATTTAGTGCACGGCGAGAATCAAACCCAACAAGCAATTCAAGCCAGTTCAGTACTCTTCGGCGCAAGCATGAGTTCCATACCGAGTAGTACCTTACTCGACATTTTCCGAGATGTGCCTTCGGTTGCTCTTCCTCCGAACCTGTTCTCTTCGGGGATGAATATTCAGGAGCTCTTGGTGAAAGTTGAAGTGGCGAAATCCAAAGGTGCTGCGCGACGATTGATCGAAAGCGGAGGGTTGTATGTGAACAATGAAAGAAGAAATGACTTTCAAGAAAACATCACCGCGTCTGACTTTATCGACAATCAGGTGCTTGTAATTCGAAGTGGCAAAAAGAATTATTTTCTTGTTCGACTTGAGACCCCCTAGGACAATGCGGCAGAGCGAATTCACCACCACCACCTACCGAAAGCTTCTATTCACTGCCGTCCTATTCTCCCTTGCTCAGATCATCGCCATTCCCGCCTATGCATTGCCGGGACCAGAGCAGGTAGGGATTGTGGCGAACAAGAACAACAAAGAGAGCATTGCAATCGCGAAACACTACGCAGAGTCTCGCTCCATCCCACCCTCTCAGATATTCCTGCTCGATGTGCCAATGGAGGAAACAATATCAAGAGGGAACTACGAGCAGAATATCGTCGAGGCACTGCGGGGTAGTATTGCGAATCAACGCTTTGGCGGGAGAATTCGTGTCTTAGCACTGATGTATGGAATTCCTCTGCGAGTCCAAGCACCGGAAACCGGTGATGCTGAAAAATACCGACTTTCATTCGCGGAGAGACAGCTTGAAAGCGCACAAAATGCGTTAATTGGTATCTATCAAGAAGCTGAATCAATCGCTCAACGACAAGACGAGACGACGCCACAGCTGCCGAAGGGAGCGGGAAAAGAATTCCTCCAACAAATCAACGCAAGCCTTGGTAGTGCGGCGCGTCGTATCCAATCGCTTGAATCTCCAGAGGATCAAAATGAAGCAAAACAGAAACTTGCAAAGTTAGTTTCGAAGTTTGGTGGACCAAGCGCACTCACGGCAAACTTAAAAGGCGCAAGCGGTGCAGCACAACAACAACTCGATGCGCAAGCCGAACGATTGCAAGCAGAGATTCGCGCGGCGAAAGCGCTAATCGTTGAACTTCGCAGAACTCCGAACGAGAAAAATATCGCTCGAACATACGAACTCACTCAGCGCTATTTCGGTGCAGGTGGAGCGCTCGCGCTCGCAGAGAGCGAGAGAAAGCTTCCCGCCTACAAAGACGCGGATGCAAGCGTTGACAGTGAACTCGCTCTTCTCTGGTGGGACAGAGACTCCTATCAGGTAAACAGCCGTCTCCCCAATCCCTACTATTATCAAAGGATGCTGGGGAATGATGGGGCCACACCACCGCTCCCGATACTACTAGTCAGCCGTCTTGACGGACCTAGCCCCGACGGCGTCATGCGCCAGATCGACAGGACAATTCAGGCCGAGAGGGAAGGTCTAAAGGGCACCGTATATATTGATGCCAAAGGCGAAGAACTCGATAGAAAACGAGAGTTAAGCGTGTGGGATCAAAAACTACGTGATACCGCTTGGATGCTTCGACGGGTCAGTGATTTTCGTGTCACCTTAGACAACTACCCTGCCTTACTCAAAGAGGCACCAGAGACCGCTCTCTATTCTGGATGGTATCAGCTCAGAAACTATCACGACGCATTCTCTTTCTCTCCTGGCTCGATTGGCTATCATATCGCTTCTGAAGAGGCGGTCAGCATTCGCAACCCAGACGAGAAAGGCTGGTGTAAGAACATGCTGGAACGGGGAGTCGGCGTGACGATTGGTGCAATTGCGGAGCCTTATTTGGACTCTTTCCCCGATCCACGACAATTCTTCGGTTTGCTACTCACCGGGAAATACTCGCTTGTAGAAGCATTCGCTCTTACTTCTAAGTATATAAGTTGGAGAATGGTGCTCTTCGGCGATCCGCTTTACAACCCATTTAAGGGCGTCTACGAGGTTCCGCCGAAAGAGATTTCGTTGAAGAGCAAAAGCGGTGAACGTATTGAAACACTCCCTCCTGCACCAAGTACTCGACTAGATATTGATCCCCTTGAAGCTCGGAGAAAACTCGAGCGAGCACAAGCAAATCGACAAGAGAAAATCGACAAAATGTTTGAGGGAACGCAGCGAAACACCTCTTCGCCACAGCCAATGCTGCCGAACTAGGCGAGGGAGCCCCGGCTTATTCAAAGAGTTCGGGATTGCAAGCCTCAAGACAGGCGTCTTCAACACAACTCACCTGGCAAGAGGTTGTTCCCGCCTTATCATCGCTGTTTCCACACTCCTCAGTGCAACGGAACTCCATCACCTGGCGACAGGTGCTGCAATCCATTCGCGGGCCCTTGGGAACATCTCGTATGGGTGCAGTCGGTAGCACACAAGCAGTCTGACACTGCTGCTTCGCACAGCGATCCATACAGCCTGATAAACTGTTTGGATTCATTTTTCTACAGGTATCTCGACAATAGCCGCGACGTTGCGTTTTAAGACATCGTTCGCAGGCAATCATATCTTTTTGGGCAAGCTCAGTATCAAACGACTGATCACGAAGCTCGGCTTCAGAAGCCTGCGAAGTATCATGCGTACAAGGACGGACGCAGTTGTTGTTCTGACAAGCAACCACACAATCGGCGACTTGCTTTGGGTCGGAGAAACGCTTGCAATTATTCGCACACTTACTGCTCACCGATTCCTTACAGGACTCGCAGTTTGATTGTGCCGTTGAAACAGTGCTCCCAAAATTAAGGACGAGTGTGAGCGCTACCAGAATCCCAAAAAACGTTTGTAACCTCAGCGACATGAAACCTCGACCTAAGAAAATCATAGTATTCATATCCTTTATGACTCTGCGGAAAACGCTGCTATTCAGTTCACCCGCTTAAAAAAAGGAGTGCCCTTAGTGAGTTGAGAACTTTCGATTTTTAATCGAGCTTCATTGGCAGCTTCGCGACTGCCGTAGGGCCCGAGGAGAGCCCGATAATACTCAACATTGTTCACGAGCGCTCGCTGCAACTGCACGGGCAAGCG
>CAYGNZ010000136.1:0-1883 GCA_964351345.1 uncultured Bdellovibrionales bacterium
CAGCGGGTGGGCAAAGCCGAACTTTTCTTGCTCAACATCGTTAAAGATTTTTCCTTCTTCGGTAGTCTTGACGATCTCTTCGTACTCTTTCGGAATTTGACGCATCAACACGAGCTTACCGAGATCGTGTAGTAGACCGAGAAGAAACACTTCTTCAATATAGGGCTTTTTCAGATGGGCGGCGACTTTTCGACAAGCAATTGCGGTGCACGCAGAGTTTTGCCAAATCATCTGCTCGATTGGACCAAACTTTCGATTGAGCTGACGAAGGGTTGCCGCAACAATAATTCCCTTCAGCGTTTTAAAGCCGATGGTCATGATCGCTTGATTGATCGTGGTAATTTCACGTTGGCGAGAGAACATCGCAGAGTTAGCGATTTTTAGCACTCGTGCAGCAAGTGCAGTGTCTCCGCCTAAGAGTTCGGTGAGTTGTCCTGCCGTCGTATCCGGGTCTTCGATAAGACCGAGCGCTTGAGCAGCAACGTGTGGTAGAGGCGGCAAGTCGCCAACCCAGGCCACAATCTCTTTCCAGTCTTTTTCTGGAGAGACGTGATTTTTAAACTCCTCTGGAATTGCTGATGACTCAGACATGAAAGCTTCCCCTTTTCCCTAAAAATTATTTCCGCGGAGACCTTTAAAAAAACACCCAGCTCGTTACCACTAAAGCCGCCCCAAAATTCTAGTTGCGAACTCTTACCTACACTAGACGGCTGATTTGGCCTGATTCTTTATCTTTCTCTCTTACTTATTGATGCGGCTAAAAAAGCGAAAGACTCAAGTGAGTTCAGCTATTTGTAGCTCTTGGGAGGATGAATTTTTGTGCTACCGGGCAACATCAACAGAGATTGCCTGAATCAAGCAAAAACTCGCCCAAAAAGCATGGAAATACTCGGTAATTTCACGGACCTAAGTCCGCTTTGAATTGAACCTCAAGCGATCTGAAGTCAGATCCGATACTTTTCCTTAGGGGGAGTTGTTTATGCGGTAGGCTAAGAACGCTTAAAATTCTCCAGAAGAACAAGCGATAGCCGCAGCGGTTTGCATAGTCAAACAGCCTTTACGTTTTGAGTGGCCTCAGTTTTGAGGCTAGAAAATGGCACCTTTTGAGGAGCGGAGACACACATGGATCTCGAATACAAAGCAAGCGTTGAAAATGGCAAAGGTCTGATTGTTATCGAAGGAGATCTCGATAATGAACAAGCTGGTGAGGCGCTACGAGCAGCATTCAATGGACTCTTCAATCGCGGTCAACGAACAATAGTTCTCGATCTAGACGGAGTTGAAATCATCAACTCTTATGGCATTGGAAAAATTTTGATGTGCTACAAACGCCTCAAAGCGGAAGATGGCGAACTAATGGTTAAGCCGCTCACCGGCTTCGTCAAGGAAACCTTCGAGCTACTGATGCTCGATACCTTGTTTCCCGTTGATGAAGTTGAGAAAGCTCCCGCAGCGGCAGCAGAACAGCCAGCGTAGCGCAGGCGAAGTCGCGGAACGCAGCGACAAGCGTTTTGACTTTATTTTCTAGAGGTTTTCGAGGTAGCAGACGTGCCATTAAAATTTCGTTTAAGAGGCTTAGCAGAAACCTTCGTCGACGATATCCGTTGCCCCACGTGCGGGCATGATGGAGGAGATGAAGGTGACCAAGGATTTGTAACCGAATTCACTAGAGTGACCTTCGATGGGATTATTGTAGTGATTCAATGCGAACCCTGCGGCAATATTTTCGTCCCCTCCGAACAAAAACTCGGCGTAATAAACTCCAACCGCTTGCGCGATGCTGTAGAAAAAGACAGCGGCAATACTGGGCAACCGGTGTATGCAAATATGGAGCAGGTCAGGCTTGAGGTGGAGCGGATGAATGCGGAGAAAGGGTCGAAGAT
>CAYGNZ010000136.1:1983-8367 GCA_964351345.1 uncultured Bdellovibrionales bacterium
CTACCCCTCCCTCAAACAAATCGCCGACAAGATCGCAGAAACCTCACTCAAACTACCCTTCACCCCCTCTTTCTCATCTTCATCCAAAAGACCGGAAGCTCCTAAGACATCGAGTATCGCCCCACATTCAAGAGCAGAACCGCGAGCGATACTATAAAAGCGAATTTTATCTTTGCGACTTGTCTTTCCCGAGCCCTCGGCGATGTTAAGCGCAATCGACATTGAGGCACGACGCAGTTGATCGACTAGGTGGGCATTTCCCCTAGGTATTTTTTCGATTAGCTGATTCGCAGCGACGATGAAGTCTAGGGCGAGCTGGTATGCTTTGAATTTTTCGTGGCCGAACATTTTTTTGTGATCGCTCGGGAGGAGAATTTGTTGCGAAGGGGGGGAGACTGGAGATTTAAGACTGGAGACTGGAGTAATTAGGGAGAGTTTAAGACCAAGACCAAGGGACAGTAACAGTCACAGTAACAGGCTAAGGAACAGTCACAGACACAGGAACAGGGTTAGTCGCAGGTGTTGATGTGGGTTGAATAGGCGTGAGGTTGTTCGACGGAACGAAAGGGAGATGCTGAAACTGGAGGGCCCCAGCCGTCCTACTGCAAATCCTTAAGCGTAAGCCCATTATCCCGCAAAGTAGCGGCTAGGCCTTTCTTGCTAATCGTTCTCAAGGCTCGGCTTGAAACACGCAGCTTTACCCAGGTGCCAGTCTCAGAGTCGAATATACGCTTGGTCTGGAGATTTGCGTTCCAGGTTTTACGACGCTTGTTGTTCGCGTGGCTGACTGTGTTGCCCGTGTGGGGGCCTTTACCGGTGATTTGGCACTTTCTAGACATGTGGTTTCCTCGAAAAATGAGGAGTGTTTATACTTAGTTTGTCCCCGGAGCGCAAGCTGGCTGGGAGTATTCCGCGGGAAGTTGTGGGTTTGTCGTTTGGGAGGCTTCGGCTACTCGCCGTCTATATAGTTAAACCCCTAAGAATAATCCGTTTTTACAAGAACTCGATTGAGCGGATTACTGCTCGTCTTCGAGTAAAGCCGCCCTGCACACTAATAATCGCCTTTGCCCAGCGTGTCACGTTGGCCATTCTTACCTGGGCATACGCCGAGAATTCATTGCTTCTCACCGTGGTAGCTCTTGCTAGCTGATTGTCTCCGGTGGTGAGGGTGCGAAGTAATTCTGAAGTGATTGGTAGGTTCGTTCTCTCTTGAGTGATCTCAATGGCCTGGGTCTCAGGGAAACCAAGAGCAATCAGCACCTCCGGAGGAGCGGTATTTACATTCACCCGCGAGACACTACCCGCGGCAATCCTGACAAAAGGCGCGATGCGTGCAACTCGCTCAAGGGTAAAGCCGGGAACCATCGCAAGCTCAGATAGAGAGCGAAGGGGGCGATTATAAAACCAGTTCTTATCGCTAGAGGATTCTATGCCGTCTCCGGGAAAAGAGGCACTTGAATGAGAGCGCGAGTCGGCGTCGATCCAGTCGTGGAGGACTGCAACCTGATCGGCTGCCTCAAACCCCACGTTGCCGAGAGTTCGTTTCTCCTTGTCACTGTACTCTTCACGAGTAAAACCCCGCTGAAGGAAAAACTCTCTAAATACATTCTTCCAGTAATCATCGACCTCGGATGCTGCGTTTGCTCCTGCTTGCGCTTGATTTAGTCCAGCAAAGGGATTGTCGGTGCCAGAAGTTGAGCTTTGAGAGGCCACGGAATTGAGATTGAGTTTACCGGACTCATCAACAATCATCAGCCGGGGTTCCCCAACAAATCCTGAAATTGGCAAGGAGGGGGCTGCCGCAATCAGCGCCCAAGGCTCTCCAAGCCAATCTTCTCGAATTCCATCAATTTTAGGCAGCTCAAGCAGCACCCGAGCTAAGTTAAGCGAGGATTTAAGGACGTAGTCAGCTTGAATGCGATCGGTGTAATTCCGAGTCGCACGCTGATACGCGAGAGTCTCTTCTGCGAAATCCATGACGAGGATAGTGGCCAGCGCGATGACGAAGACTGTCATAATAAGCGCAAAGCCGCGTTCGTCGTTGTCGGGGGTGATCATGGGGGGGATGGTAGCATTGGGGTGGGGGGATGGAAAACCGGGGATATTTCTAATGCAGCCGCCCCCGTAGCCGGTGTGTGTTCTGTTCCTGTTCCTGTTCCTGAGTCTGTGACTGTTCCTTAGTCTGTTACTGTGTCTGTCCCTTGGTCTTGGTCTTAAACTCTCCCTAATTACTCCAGTCTTGATTCTGTTTCTCTCCCTCGTCGTTGGGCAGTTCCGCCGCAGTGGATGAATAGGTTTGAGGATAAAGAGTGAAGACTAGAGACTAAAGACTAGAGGGGAAAGTTTAAGACCAAGACCAAGGGACAGTAACAGACTCAGTAACAGTAACAGTAACAGACACAGGCTAAGACTAAGACCCAACCCCAAACACCGAAAAACCAGACCTCCCTACCCATCAAAGCCGAATTCTCAGCCAATTTTACATTTGTGACCAAATTGGAGACTATCTCGCCCATAATATAAGAGAGAGTCTTAACCCATGAAAGCAGCTGTATTCGCTTCATTTTATACTCGCCTAATCCTTGCGCTTAGCTCGGTACTTTTTTCCTCTTCAGCGTTTGGTATTGCCCCTGATGTTCCAAGCTGCCATCCAGAGCGCCGCGTTTTAGCCAGTGTATCTGAAAAAGTGATTCCAGATGGGGGATCGCTGAGCAGTCAACTTACTGCCGCAAATTTTCCCAGTAAGATTTGGGATTTGGATGTAATTACTAAGGTCTCTCATCTCAGCCCTGGACAGCTCGTCATAAAGCTAATTTCTCCCAGTGGAGCGGAAGTAACTCTTTCGAGTAACAATGGGGAGGGGGTAGCTAACGCTTTGGGAGAAATTTACTGGGACGATCAGGCGAATTCTCCAGTGAGCCTTCACGAGTTTGTCAGTGGTCAAGCCGCTCAGCTTACTCCTGAGGAACCGCTTGATCTATTGCAGGGTGAAATTCCCAATGGCGAGTGGAAGCTTCTCGTGGAGGATCAAGCGAATGGGGTGGAGGGCAGCTTAGAGTATTGGGAATTGCGCTTCACTTTGTGTAGCCCTAGCATCATACAGGGCCAGACTGATGACAACGATTTTCCAAGCGAACTCCCTGAGGGAGAAGCGACATCTATACCTCTGGATCTCCTACCTATCGAAGGCGGGAACCTCTGTGGCATCTCCGTAACCGCCAACGTATTGCACTCTAAAAGCGATCAGTTGCGTCTAGAGTTGCTAAGTCCCGAAGGTCAAGCCGTTACTCTCACGGAAGCAAACGGCGCAGGATTTGAAAATGCCTTTTTCACTGCTGTGTTTAACAATCGTGAAGATAATCCGGTCACGGACTCAGACTTTTCTCCAAATCCGGTAGAGATACCTTCACCGATCCACAACCTTCTCGACAGCCCTCGACAACGTTTTTATTACTCGCCTCAAGAGTCTCTGGCCTTACACTACGGCTATCATATCGGGGGTAATTGGTCGTTACGCATTTCAGATCTATCTCTTGATGGGCAAGCCCCGACTTTCGGAGGAGTTGATGTGAGGGCCTACGAGTGTCAGCGTAGGACGGAACTTTTACCGAAAACCTATCAGGTTGCGGAGAACGCAGCGATAGGTACAGACATCGGTTCTGTTACTGGCACCAAACCCTTTAGTGTGGCAGCGATACCGTTTACCGAAGGCATCACGTTCGATAGCAATTTTTCTCAGGAGATGAGAATCAGTCTCTCCGAAACTAGCATTATTCAATCAGTTGTCGCGTTTCCTAGCTCAAGTGGCGAAATTCATTTCAATTACAGATCGACGGATTCTCAAGGGCCTTCAGGGAAAAAAATTTCGCAGGTATTTGTTGGCAATACCCCAACGCGTCTTGGACTAGAGCTTACTCTTCCTCCAGGTGAATATATCATTGATGCAGCGGGCTCTACCGTCGATAGCCTTGGCTACCGAGCGTTTGAGAATTCTCTTTCCAAAGAAAGTCTAACCGTTGCGAGCCCTGATGATCGTTCTTTTTTCTTCTTGGATTGGCAATCACGTATTTTTATTAACTCCTTCGGAGACAAGCCGTACGCGGGATTCTGTGGCCCTTTGAGGATCACGCAGGATGGTCGATTGACGGTAGTCCAGGATAGCAACAGCATCGGAGGTGGGCTTGATTATGAGAAGCAATCAGTTCTCTTCTGCGATTTGCCACAGTCTCCGTCGGACTCTCCACTTAGAATAGAAATACTCGATGTAGATGAGAATCCCCCGAGTATTACTTGTCCTCCAGATGTCACTTTAGATTCGTTTCAGCTCGCCGAAGAATTCTCAGGTTCACCGACAGTCTCAGATGATTCGGGTGAGTCGGTGCAGCTCAGTTATTTCGATACCTCCAGCGCTGCCACCTGTCCCAATGCGGCTCTAATTACACGGAAGTGGACCGCTACTGACTCCCAATCCAACGAAGCCACTTGTCAGCAGGTGATTACTCTCCGAGATAAGGATAGCGATGAAGATGGCATACTTGATTGTTTTGACGGATGCCCCGCTGATGAAGGAAAGATGACTGCGGGTATTTGTGGGTGCGGAGTTGAAGACAGTGACAGTGATGGCGATTTGATTGCAGACTGTGAAGACACTTGCCCTGCAGACTCGAATAAAAGTGAGCCTGGCGTGTGCGGCTGTGGAACTCCCGATGGTGATGAGAACGGTGATGGAGAAATTGCCTGCATTGATTCGCATGAAACCGAGAGCAGCTGCGCTGCCGATGAACGAGACTGCTACTACTCTCCGCTACCGCAGTCAGCCTGTGTGAGCGCAAACGGATTCCTAGGGCAAACAAATATTGTCTCGGTGCTCAACCTACAAGCCGATCCACTTTCCATTGAACTTCAGTATCTCGACCAAGTAGGAGTGAAAAAGGGAAGTATCTCAACTTCAATTGCAGCTGGTGTTAAGCGAGATTTTATCATTAATGAGCTGGGACTGTTGCCAGATACCGTGGGGACGGTTTGTGTCTACACTGATGCAAAAACAAATGGTTCGTGGAGCGGCGGGATCACGCTCTACAAGCAGAATACTAGAGTGAGCACTACTCGCTTTGGTGACAGCTTCGACTTCGCGATTTTTCACCCATTCCGTGCTCCACGAATCGGTCCCGCCGTTTTGCCGTTGAATACCTTTCATCTGGGTACTTCTCCCGATGCGCTGGTGGCAAATTGGCTTTCGATCACTGATGCGACGCCCGGAGACGGAGATGGCCTGAGCGGAATACTTACTATCTACGATGCAGAGGGTGAGATAAAAAGCTCTACTAGTCTGGAGCTTGTCGATGGAGGAAGAATTGACGTCCCCGCTCATGATTTGCTCACCGCGGCTAAAAATTTCGATGCGATTGGACTTGCGCGTTTTGAACCAAAGAATCGAAGTGGCACCGGAACTCCTTACTACATCAGTCTTTCCCGATATTTCTACGATTGCCCCAGTGGTGTATGTGAAAACTTTCTAACTGCATTTAGTCTTCCTCTTCGTGATGCGAGCCCATCCTCATTGTATGGCGGAGTCTCAACTGTTGGTGGTGAACTCAGTGTAGTCGAAGTACTGAACCCAAAAGAAACGAGCGTAGCTGCCTCGCTGACGACGAGAAATCGCGAATCGTTTGCAGTATTAAGCACCAGCCGCCCGCTCGCTCCTCGTGGAACACTCCATATAATTTCCTCGGAAGTCCTTGGTGTGAACAACTTGGGGACGATGGCTGTAGACGGCAAAGGGCAGCCGATAAGCGCACTATCGCTGTTCTACAAACTAAATTCCTTTAATGTGCTGGAGTACGCCTATGCAGCCCCTCTTGTTGGCTTCGCAGGTACCTCTCAGATTTCTCAGTTCAATAGCTTTATTGAGCAGCAAAACGACGTTGAAGCTTACAATGCGGCGGAAGAGGAGATCTCGTTTGACGTGCATGTAGTGGATTATCAAAAAACAACGTTGTGCAGTGATACCGGAGTAAAGTTAGCGGCTGGAGAAACGACGCGTTTCACTCTACCCCTTCCTTCGGATTCATACGGCACGGTTGTTGTGAAATCGAACAAGGATGGATTGATTCTCCGAACTTATGTGCAACGTGCCGATTCTTACGTTTTGACCTTTCCCGGCTCTCCGGTTTCAGAGGAGCTGGTTGCGAAGGTGATTGATGCGGGTAGTAGTTGTTTTTAGCCTTTGAAGTTTTTCTTGGTCTAAATCTGTTCCTGTTCCTGTTCGTGTTCCTTAGTCTGTTACTGTCCCTTGGTCTTGGTCTTGGTCTTAAACTTTTCCCTGATTACTCTAGTCTTCACTCTTTATCCTCAAACCTATTCATCCACTGCGGCGGAACTGCC
>CAYGNZ010000137.1:0-7296 GCA_964351345.1 uncultured Bdellovibrionales bacterium
GGAGCGACTGATAATCGCATAAACCGGTAGGGAAACGGTACTTTGTTCTGAGTCACTGTGGTCAGTCGTAATTGTGACTCCAGCTCGGATTACACCACTGGAGTTCTTTTTAATTCTTACCTTTATCATATGCGCCCCAGCCTCATCCAGAGGAGAATGCTCGACCTCAACGCTGGGGTTACTGCTTCGCACTGACAAGATTTTACTGGCACTGCCGGACTTGAACTTCAAGGTAGCGCTCGCCTCAGCCGGCTTCTCAAGCGGCCCCTCGAGTAGTCCGAAGCTCACCGAGGTCGGCTCCAACGTCACATCGCCTTCAATGTAGGCAAAGATGGGGATGTTCACGACAGGATTTTTCGCACTCGTCGTTTTTACTTCTACCCGATTGCGATACGAACCAAGCTTCGCCTTCGGCGTAAACTTCACCGTGACCTTCCGTCCTGCCCTCCCGTTTTCGGTGACATCTGATGACTCGACTTCGATATCGTCGGAACGAGTAAGCACTTCAGTGATTTGTAGCGAGCTCGACGGGTCAAGGAGTACATTCGCGGAGAGGGTCTGGGGCTCACCACGGGTAACGTTTCCGAAATGGAGACGAGGTGGGACAACTTCCACGTCCGGTCGCACAGTTCCCTGAATTGTAAGTACGGCCGAGGTCTGCTCTGGATCATTGGTGTAGAGTCGTACTGTTTTTACTTTATACCCCTGAAAACCGGAGGTATTAAAGCTCGCCTTCACTACCGTCTCTGCACCCGGTGCAATTGTGTCTGAATCCAGCACCACCGCCGTGCAACCACAAGCGGGGTGAATCTTTCTGATCTTCAGTGCCTCGGAACCAGAATTCGAGAGGCGAAAGGAATGCTCAACGATTGCACCCTCTGCAACCACACCAAAATCGAATACCGGCTCAGCAACAATGAGCCGTGGCATCTCTGCAAGAACCAGGCTGGGATACATCAAGAAAACACTGAGGATACCGAGATAGAAGCTTCGCACAACGCTTCGTAACGCCTGCGTACTCATGCTGCGCGCTCGACAGACGGATTCTGCTCCGCACGCTCAGCAAGAATGCTGTCGAGAAGCTTTGTGTGAATATTTCCAGAACGGAATGATTCGTGCGTGAGCACTAATCTATGAAGATCTAAATTGGTTTTAATACCCCCAATGATGCATTCATCAAGGGCAACGAGCATTTTACGGATTGCTTCGTCTCTTGTTTCCGCGAGGACAATAATCTTCGCAACAAGCGAATCGTAAAACGGCGGTATTTTATAGCGATCATACACACCCGAGTCTACGCGCACCCCGAGTCCTCCCGGCGGATGGTAGCCTTCAATTTCTCCCGGCGAAGGCGTGAAGTTCACAGGATCCTCTGCATTGATTCGAGCTTCAATGGCATGACCACGATGTCGCACGAGACCTTGCTCGTAAGAGACCTCACGTCCGGCAGCTACCCAAATTTGCTCCTTAACAATATCGGTGAACGTGACCATTTCGGTCACGGGATGCTCCACCTGCAAACGGGTGTTCATTTCGATGAAATAATAGTCTTTTGACTGAGGATCGTAGAGAAACTCGATTGTTCCACAACTACCATATCGAATCGCTTTTGAGAGCTGCACGGCAGACTCATGCATTCTCTCTCGAGTGTCCTGGTCCATCAGCGGTGCAGGCGATTCTTCAATAAGCTTTTGATAGCGGCGCTGAATGGAGCAGTCACGTTCTCCCAAATGGATTACGTTGCCATGCTTATCACCAATTACTTGCACTTCGACGTGTCGAGCCTGACCGATAAATTTCTCAACGTAGAGAGAAGGATCGTTAAACGCTGCCTCTACTTCTCTACTCGCTTGCTCAAAGAGCCTGACGAAATCAGCCGGATCCTTCACAATCTTCATTCCGCGACCACCGCCACCAGCGACTGCCTTAATCAGCACCGGAAAGCCCATCGCTTCGGCCTCTTTAAGCGCTGCTTTTGCATCAGTTCCCGCCCCTTCGCTTCCAGGCACTACCGGGACACCACTCTCAATCGCGGTACGCCGAGCTTGCGCTTTATCCGCCATCAACCGCATGTTTTTGACATTCGGGCCAATAAACGTGATGCCGCATTGCTCACAAATCTCTGCAAAACCAGCATTTTCACTTAGAAACCCGTACCCAGGGTGAATCGCCTCACTTCCTGTTGCAACCGCAGCAGAAATCATCGCGGAGATATTAAGATACGAGGCAGTCGGAGCAGGCGGACCGATACAAACGCTTTCACTCGCCAACTTCACATGCAAGGACTCTGAGTCCGCTGTTGAATGAACCGCAACTGTGCGAATACCAAGCTCGTGACAAGCACGAATTAGTCGAAGTGCGATTTCACCTCGATTTGCGATCAATACTTTTTTAAACGGAGGATGACCCATTGAGAAAGAAGCCCCTAGCTCTTTTCGATGCGAAAGAGCACTTCGCCATACTCAACCATCTGCCCATCTTCGAGACACACTTCAGCGATCCGGCCAGTCATATCGCATTCGATTTCGTTCATCAGCTTCATCGCTTCCACGATACACAGCACATCACCTTTCTTCACTGAATCTCCGACTTCAACATACGGTTCTGCATCAACCGCCGGACGTCGGTAAAAGGTTCCCACCATTGGCGAAGCGATGTCTTGAAGCTGCTTCGTTGCAGGAGGGGTCACTTGTTGAAGTGGGGCGGATTGTGCCGCGGACTCTGCACTTCCGTTTGCTTCAGGAGTAGCCGGGGCGGGTGCGGGTGCTGCGTGCGGCGCGGGCGTTTGCTGCACTTGCTGCACGGGTGAGGGAGCTTGGGTTAAGATATGTTGCACACTTGGCTGCGCGACATTTTGATTTTCACCTCGACGCAACCACAAGCGTTCATCGGAACGGGTTAAACGAAACTCCGTTACCTCATGGCTTTCAAGCATTTCAAGTAGACTACGAATTTCCTTCAGCGTGAAGTTTGAAGCCACGTAAATCTCTCCTACGAAACTATTCTACACTCGTTCAACGTATGATGAAGAACGAGTATCAATTTTAAGGACATCACCTTGATTGATAAATAACGGAACTTGTACGGTAGCTCCCGTCTCGAGCTTTGCAGGCTTAAACGCTCCGGAAACCGTGTCTCCTTTCACACCTGGCTCGCATTCGCTTACTTCCAGCTCAACGAATGCTGGAAGCTCAATATTGATCACTTCTGAGTTGAAAAGAAGAATTCTAACAATGGTATTCTCTTTGAGAAAGAGAGAGTTATCGCCAACAACATCTTGAGGCACGGAAATTTGATCGTAACTCGCGGTATTCATGAAATGAAAGCTGTCATCGGCGTAGAGAAACTGCATATCGACATCAGATATATCAGGAACACCTACTTTCTCGCTGGAACGAAATGTCTTTTCTACGACAGAATTACTGAGAAGGTTTTTTAGTTTGGTGCGCACGAATGCACCGCCTTTACCAGGCTTTACATGCTGAAAATAGGTGATCTCGTAGGGAACCCCATCGAGCAGTATCTTCAGTCCGTTTCTAAAATCGCTCGTTGAATACATGCCGGATTTCCTTGAACGGTGGGGGAACTACGACCCTCAGAGTATTCGCACGATTTATCTGAGGAATAAAAGGAGGTTTGCTTGTGAACACCAGGAGGAGGCGCCAGATCAGCTAGATCTTAGCTTCTTTGTAAATCACATGCTTCCGCGCAATTGGATCGTATTTTTTGACTTCCATCTTCTCCGGCTTCTTACGTTTGTTCTTTGTCGTCGTATAGAAGTGCCCAGTCTTTGCAGACGAAAGTAGCTTGATAATTTCTCGCATTGTCCTCTAAGCCCTCAGAATTCTAGTCCTTGCCAATACTCGGCTTCAGGCGCACTTAGAATACTTGATAAAATTGATTAGTTTTAATGTTTACACAGTCCGCATTAGCGCGAGTAGCGCTTCAACGGTCTGTACTTCTGGCAAATCTAAAGGTAAATTAAGACCTTCAACCAAAAAATAGCAGGGGGTGATATAGCCCAAATGGCTAATTAAGGCAAAATAATGCGGAATTGCTCTCCATGAGACTTGCTTTGCTTGACCTCGGTACGGCCGCACTTCGCTTTGAGGTTTATGACGTCAATCTCAAGGCCTATCTTTCCCATTCGAGCACAAAGCAGACGAGGAGAATCTATCAAGAGCGTTTGATGCCTCGCCTCGGTCGCGGCCTCTACAAATCTGGAACTCTTGATGCCAGCGGAATGGCTGAGACTCGAGAATTCTTTGCTCGAATTCCCCAACTCTGTGCTGAGCAGCGAGTAGAGAAGGTAAGAATCGGAGCCACCAGCGCCCTGCGAGAAGCAAAAAACGGCCCCGCCTTTGTTCGTGAACTTGAAGCGCTCTGTCAAAACGAGATCGAGCTATTAACAGGAGAAAGAGAAGCCACGCTCATCGCCAAAGGAATCCTGAGCCATGAATCCCAGCTAGATGAGGAATTACTCTTTGTCGACATTGGTGGCGGAAGCACAGAAATATCTCATTTCTCAGAGGGTGAAATTCGGTACTCAGAAAGCATCCAATTGGGCGCGATCAGGGAAAATCAAAATTTTTTGCACTGTAAGGTGGATGACAAGCAACCGCCCAAGCCAAGCGCAATCGCTGAACTACGAATTCACGCGCAGCACGTACTGCAAGCAAGACTACCCAAACAGCAGATCGAGAAAATCCTCGGAACGAGCGGAACTATCCGCACACTCTGCAAGCTACTACCGTCGAATCGTCGAGACCAACATCTACTCTACTCCGATGAACTTCGGGCGCTCGTTGAGCGACTGAGCGAAGCAAATTTTTCTGAGAGACTGGAAATTGAAGGGCTTGAGAGCAATCGCGCGGATATCATCGTGGCAGGTGCGATTGTGTTTGAAGAAATCCTGCGTTTTTTCAGCACTCGCTGCGTTCAAGTCAGCACCTATTCTCTTCGTCACGGCCTGCTTGACGAGACATTAGAGAGTTTACTTCAGGAACGAAACTCCCCCTGAATACAGAGAGACAAATTCTTGGCCGGGAGCGATTCGCACCTCCAGTAAGTCGGCCCCTTCCCTACTCCCGTCTCCTAAGCTGGTCGAAATCAAGCGCGGACCGAGCTGCTCAACGGCGGTTCCAGCAGCAAGACCTGGTGAACCGACAAGCGCAAAAGAATGAAATGCTTCGGGAAGCTTCCCTGTCCCACCAAGGGAACGGAAGGCAGAAGCGAGCAAGTCGGGTTTCGCATTCATCCGTCCATCAGTTTTCACCGCAAACACTACTATCGGCGGCACGCTGCCTTCCTGGAATTGGTCAAGAGATGCAACAAAATGAGCCAGGCGCTCATTCTCCTTCTCCTCGCCGTAAATATCGAAAACGGTTGAATGAAGAACACTCCCCGATTCACCACCAAGAACGACCGCATTATAACCACGATAGTTCTGATCATGGCGCACGCCATCTATCCTTATTTCAACGGTCCAGCCATGTTCTTTTCCACCACTTTTTATGGCAATTGCAGCAACTGATTGACGTCCCGAGTTGCCAATTGGATAGCGGGGTTGCTCTCCCGGTAATGCCTCTACCTCAAGGAACAGATCAACAATTGGTGGAGCGTTCTTTATTTTGCTAAGCGGTATTTCAAAACGAGAGAAGTCAGAATGTAACCCCTTAAACGTTGAACGAATAAACCCATCGCCTCGGACAAGAAGTTGTGCAGAGCTATTGCGTCGGAAAGGGGTTCGAGCTTCAAGCACTAGCTTGTCTTCGTTCAGCGCTTCTCGGTCCAATTGAAGATGAACGCTTTGAACCGCCTCAGGACGAGAGAGATCAATTCCACGCCTCTGTAAAAATGCTCTTTGCACCTCTGTTGAATTGGAGGCAAAAAGCTCGTCGTACACGGCTTCCGCTATTATTTCATGACCGGCGGGATTCGGGTGAATGAAATCATAAAATAACCATTGATCGCGATACACACTGAGAGGAGTTAAAGAGTCCACAAGCGGCACCTGGTGTTCGGCGCTAAACTCCTTGAGGACTTTGAGATAGGCGTTTTTCTTATGTTCTATCTCCCAGGTAGTAGTGCGATTTTTTGCTTCGGTAATCAGCACGGGTAAAAAATCATGCTCTTTGGCGAGCACTGCGATTTGTTCCAGCGCCTGCCGAAATTCCGAAGGATTCATCCGAGGTCGAGGGGCTTGCTTTTTTCTTGTCGGTCTACCAAGTATTGACGTCCGTGTCTCAAGAAGCACATAGCGTAGCGCTGCATACAAACGTGAGTCGCGAACAAATCGTACGAGAGGATTCTGCGCGATCGCCGCTAAACGCCTTGTCTCGAGATATCCCTCCCAATCCGATGCACCAGGTATCGAATACCATCCAGGACTCGGAGCCGTATCATTAAACCAACAGGAGATTGTCACAATATCGGGCTTGAACTTCAGCAACTCTTCTTTAAGAGATGCATACACTTGCGTAATCCCAAAACCTCCCACGCCCCCATTCAGCACTTCGTAACGCTCCCCCGGTCGCCGCTCATCGAGCATACGCTGCAATTGTGCGGCATACGTACGTCCAGCAAACAGCATCGGAATCCCCATCGTGCTTGAACCACCCATCGTCAAAATTCGAACGAGAGAATCCGGGCAGGTATCGCACGGGCGTTTCCCGCGAAATCCATTTTTTTGGTAGACGATATTCGCCTGGTCCGGCTCTACTAAGGGCGGAGTTTTTCTCGCACCCTCAGGCAACATCTCGGTAGGAAGAAGAGACAGAGCGCCTTCAGCGCCAAGGATGAAAAGAGCGACAAGACAAACCCCAAACGTTAAGGCAAGGCAGGCGTCTTTCATTTTGCCTCCTCCACCCCAAGAAGACCTGAATAGGACACGAGAGAGCGTTCACCCACTTTGTTTTCGAGACTGCCCAGAACTTCGAGTTTCTCTACTCTAATTGGGTGCCAACCAACGATAAGACTCAATAATCCAGAGGAGAAATTCTCACCTGAAATTGCAGCAATTTTCTTATTATCAACAAATACTTCGGCGTCGGTCGAACTTGTTGCAATTCGAAGTTCGTAGCTCCGTCCCGGTGTAAACTCATAGGCGGCTGAATCAATTCTTTTTGATTTTAGAAAAGATCGATAGAAAAAACCGCTCTCGAACAAGGGTGTGCTTGAAACACGATAAAGATAAGCAGAATCTTCCGCTGGCCGCCTCCCGGGAAGTCCCATTCTAAACTGACCTGCAAACTCAATATCCAATACTGGTGAGTTAAGCGAGGCCGCATCAAGCAT
>CAYGNZ010000137.1:7306-8355 GCA_964351345.1 uncultured Bdellovibrionales bacterium
GCGCTGACTGGTTCAAATACAAATCGCAACAGTATTTCTTTTAGTCGAAACGTTTGTTGCTCAGATGCTCGTAAAAAATACGGCCGAATCGGTACGAGCTTTCTGTTATCGGTCTGATCAATTCTGCGAATAGCCCAGACGTGGGGATCAAGTGGAGCCATCCGCAAACCATGAAGACGAATCTTCCAAGCCTCTGCTTTGCTCAGCGCATCTCTGCTTTTTGAATACAGGTTTTTTTCAATCGCAGGAGTATGGAGCACGCGATCAGACGCCAGTCGGCCTCTCGTCGTATCCGCAAGAACCTCTACCGCGAATAATGCGGAAGCAATAGCGAGAAGCAGAGCAAAAGAGAGCGTTTGAGCGCTTAACAGAACTAGTGCTGTAAAATATTTCAATTTCGCCACGAGAGAGGAAAACACGAGAGGTAAAATTTGCGCCTGCTTGATTACACCCTAGAGCGATTTCGCTGACTTATTCGGTATCTCTTAATCTCTTATTTCTTTCCTGGCCAGTTCATCATATTTGGCTCGGCCGGTAAAATAGCTCACCGTGCCTACAATAAAGACCAAGGCACCGCCGACTATCATCACACCACCAACGATACTAAGCGCTCCAGTAGTAAAGAACTTTATCAGCGAGACACCGGTGACTATTAAGGCGAGGCCGGTATTGACATAAGAAAGAAAGGTTCTTTCGTTGGCAAGCACTGTTCGATCAATTGCTAAATGATCTCGCAAGGTAAACTCATCATTGAGAAATCGAGAATATGGAGAGCGCTTTGCTTTTTTCATTGCCTACCTTGATTACAGTGCTCTTCGCCCCTCGAGTGAAAGATTGAGCGTAAGTTCATCGGCATACTCCAGCTCGCCTCCTTTTGGAATGCCTTGTGCGATACGAGTCACCTTCACCCCTAACTCTTCGACAAGGCCCGCAACGTATAAGGCCGTGGCATCTCCCTCGACCGTTGTGCTGGTAGCGAGAATAACTTCTTTTAAAGGAAATTGGATTGGATCTTCATCAGCGACCTTGGTTGCTTCATCGAGTTGTAA
>CAYGNZ010000138.1:0-8344 GCA_964351345.1 uncultured Bdellovibrionales bacterium
GTCGCCTTAGGACGAGACTATCCTTCCCAGGGCATTGGTATTGTGGCGATTAGCTCGAATGATATAGAAAATTTTCCTGATGATTCTCCTGAAAAGATGAAAGAACTTGCGGATACCCTCGGGTTTAATTTTCCATACCTTTATGATGAAACTCAAGAAGTTGCTCGTGCCTATGATGCGACCTGTACTCCAGATTTTTTCTTATTCGATGCTACGCGGTCGTGTGTGTATCGAGGACAGCTTGATGATTCTCGTCCAGGGAGTGAGGTGCCGGTGACTGGAAAAGATCTACGTGCCGCTCTGGATGCTGTTGTTGCGGGCAAAGCAGTGGCAGAGGATCAGCAACCGTCCCTCGGCTGTAATATTAAGTGGAAAAGCTGATTCCACCACTGCGTCGCTAGGAAACCGCGAAGGATTCTCGCGCGAGTTCAGCTTTTTTCATGCCAAGCCCCCTGCGGTACGCTAGGGTATAGCAATGGGGCTCTTGAGAGAATCAATTACCGCTTGTCCTTCTATTACGCGCAGTCTTGCGCTGATGTGCTGCCTGGGAACTGCATTAATCACTCAAAATTTTCAGACAAACTCTGCCTTTGCTCAAGAAGGCGTGCTTGAGTTTACCTCCTCAGGTAGCACAGACCCAGCTCTTCGTTTTTCACTTGATCGTCGAGTGAGTATGAAGATCGTCGACGACTTACATTCCCCCTTGTACGACATCAGACAACTTCGCGTCGCCAAAGAGAAGGCGAGCTACTATTTGCAAGAAGTTGAAGCAGAGCTTGCTCGGGTGTTTGATTACAAACCAAGACAGACGGTTAGTCTTCAACTGTTGTCGCGCGCTCAGTATCGAGCGTTTATCGGTCCAGCTTCTTGGGCGAATGCAGTGTACTTGGGCGGAGTGATTACTGCACCCTTACTCGGGGTGGACTCCGCGTCGCTTCGTACGTTTCGACGTTCCCTACGGCATGAGTACGTGCATGCCGTTTGTGCCGAACTCTCGGGCGGAAGTCCACCCGCATGGTTTGACGAGGGCATTGCCCAGTTACTAGAGGGGAGGGTAAACCCTCGTCTTGCCCCTGCATTTAGAGAGCTGGTACACGCTGGTTCCTTGCTCCCTCTTGCTGAAATTGAAACAGGGTTCACCCTCTTGGCTGCGGAGCAAGTTCCCGCGGCCTATGCCCAATCATTGTTTGCGGTAAGAAGTCTGGTTAATCGCTTCGGGTTTACTGCGATTCGTAGCTATCTCGGCTATCTTCGGGAAGGAAAGGATACGCAACAAGCCTTTTCCAAGGCATTTGGCGTTCGGCAAGAAGAGTTCGAGTCAGGCTTACTGCGGCAAGCAAGAACGTGGCTTAAGAGTGATGACGCGGTGTTGTAGAGCGGCCTGCGGACCCGACATTTTCACTTCAATTCAACGCATCGATTCCTCTCTATCTTCATCTTAATAAAACAAAGTGAGTTCAAGTAGTAAGAGAGAGTTCGGTGATGCGTAGTAACGTGCCGAAAATTTTAGCAAAAATTAGCGAAAAGCTTACGCTCTTTCAGCGCAACGCCCACTCTGTCTCCAGCCTCAGGCAGTCCAGCGAACAGCTTGTCTTACCCAAGACTGCAAATGCTAAGTTTAGCGCACCACCATCCAGCAGTAGCAAACATCAGGCGCAGCTCCGCGCGACGCTACAACGTAGGCGGCGGCAGCGCTGGAGCGCGAGAACAAAACAACTTCGACCCATCAGAGAAGTGATAATCGAGCGACCGAGTAAGGATGAGCTGGAGCTTCATCGCGCAGTATGTGTGGGAAACTGTCCTCCCGCAAGCTATCGCATCGCCGCGCGTCTTCTGCGTCAGGGTAGTAGCGAATGGGACGTTTCGAAGCGCCTAGAAATTCCGCTCGCTGAGATTCATAAGATACAAGAAATTTGCAGCACTCACTACGAAAGTCGCGTGATTCCTACTCGAGTCCAGCTGCAAATACAAACTCTATTTAGAGAGCTAGAGCCCACGCTCTTTGAGCAGAAAATTGAAAAGGAGACTCCTCTCGTTCAGTATCTTCCGCCCGAGTTAAGTAATGACTTCATCGAACGCGCCCTGCTTGTGTTGTAGTTCTGTGAATGAACAAGCGGTAGCAATCGGTACCACTGTTGGAATTCTCGGAGAGGGTGGGGGTGAGAGTTAGAGCCTATCGATTTTCAGCACGTCGTCTGCAAGACGTAGTAAAGACTTACGCCCGTTTACGTTGGTTTCGAGTAACACTTCATTACCCCAAAGCGTGCTCAAATGTCGTAGTGAATGCTCTGCGTATTCTAGCTGTAGGTCTCTTCCGTCATGCTCGTGGCGAATATAGAGCCCACGCTTTGCCCCGTAGTCAGCATCGTCGATGTAGAGCACGGGAAAGGAGCCAGTGCCAACACCTTTGATAAAAGTCTCGCGAATTTGTATCCAGTTTTCCTCATCTGAGACTTTAGTGATTACTCGTTCCTTTCCTCGCTTCTCGTGTTGAAACAAATCTAAGGAACGCATCATATCCTCGGTGAGGAAACGCCGGAGAAATGAGCGGTCTCTATCACTTCTTCGGACTTCAAATATTTTCTTTCGTCCTGGCCTCTCGTTTTCGTCTAGGGCAGAGACATCTTCGCGAGGGATGTCTGAGGTAAATTCGCGGCCCGTGTCGCCTTCGTTCCATCGTCGCTCGATGTCGTGCCAAAGTAAAAAACCTAGGTGGTAGGGATTGATGCCGCCCGGAGTGGGGCGAAGTACTTGGTTATGGCGGACCATAAACTCAATGTGCAAAGATTGTGGAAGATCGAGTTCTCCTAAAATCTTGTGATGCCAATAACTCGCCCAGCCCTCGTTCATAATTTTTGTTTCGATTTGAGGAATGAAATAGCGCGCCTCCTGATCCACGATATGCAGAACATCTCGCTGCCAGTCTGCAAGGCGGCGATTATACTTTGCGATAAACTCCAGCAAATTCTGTTCGGGTTCTGGCGGCATTCGCTGCAAGTCAGGTTCTACGTATTCCTGCGCCGGATGAATCTCTTGATACTCATCATCTCGCGGCTGCGCGTCTTCCCACTTTCTTTGCCGCACCTCAGCATAGTCTAACTTGTTAATTGCCAGATCGCGTGAACGTTGAAAGCTCAAGGCATGTGCGGCGTCAAGCAGGGCCTCGACACGCTCAAGGCCAATGCTTGGATCTTCAATATACCCTCGAATTCGATCCGCTTGGTTTTTGAACATTTCAAGGGTGTATTTGGCATCGATATTTGAAGTAAAGGTGAAATTATTCGCAAAAAAGTCGTTGTGCCCATAGACGTGCGCGATGGTGAGTATTTGCAGTAAGTCGGTATTGTCTCGCATCAGGTAGGCGAGGCAGGGGTTTGAGTTAATCACCATCTCATACGGAAGTCCGCCCACTCCGTAGTCATAGAGGGTTTTCTCGCGCTCGTAAGACTTACCAAAAGACCAATGCGGATATCGACTCGGCATTCCAGAATAGGCCATGTAGCCCAGCATTTCGAAATGATTGCAAATTTCGAACTCTTGCGGGTAGCAATTCAGCCCAAAGCGCTCCACGATCTCTCGGATGCGGTTATCCCACTCCTCCATTTCGCTAAGCGTCAACGGTGCTTTTCCTGCGTTCTCTGTCATAGTCCAGCCTTAAGGTTTCGCACTTTTGCCCGATTTCGAGCCACTGCTTGAATTGCTCTTAGAACTGTTTGCCGCTTTGCGATCGCTTTCTTTCGCACCGATTGCATCCGCAGCGACTTTGTCGCGCAGCATAAAACTACGGAAACCGTCCCAAAGGTCCTCTTTCTTCTCAATGACGATCGATTGGAAATTTGGCTTCTCAATTTGACCGAAGACATCAAGCATACTTCCGCTGTAGTAAGCGCTTCCAGAAGGCTTAATCTCTCCATAACCAAATAAGTTACAAAGGTCGCAAAGTTCATTGGCGGATTCTAAGGCGCGTTCGTTGTCGCTGTAGAAATTATCCCCATCTGAGCAGTGGAAGGCGTAGACATTCCAAAGTGAGGGGTGGTAGCGCTCATTGATTACCTCAAGCGCTTTTTGATACCCGGACGAAATGTAGGTTCCGCCTGACTCAACTTTATGAAAAAATTCTTGTTCGCTTACTTCTTTTGCCTCTGTGTGATGGGCAATAAAGACGAGTTCTACTTCTTGATACTTGAGGCGAACGAACTGATACAGCAGGAAGTAAAAGCTTCGTGCGAGGTATTTTTTTACGGTGCCCATGGAGCCTGAGGTATCCATGATGCATATCACTACGGCATTGGATTGAAGCTTGGTGTCCGTCGTGACATAAAAATACCGCATGTCATCTTTGTGAAAGGGGAAGCTTCTTTCCTCCTCTTCGTAAGGAATTCCTTGCGCCTCACTTTCTTCGGCTTCGCGCTCAACTACCGCAAGCTTTCGTTTTACTCGGTTCCGAGCGGTGCGGCGCTTATCAAGGCGCGCGCGGATCCCTTCTCGTCGCACGCCGCGACGCTTCATCGCTTTGTCGCTCTCAATTGCTTTGAGCGCTTTACGTTGAAGTTCTGGGAGTTCTAAGTCTTCAAACATGATGTCGATGAGCTCCTCAAGCGTGACATCAGTTTCAAAGGCATCCACGCCCGGCTTATCGCCCGCTTCTCCAGAGGCATCCGGTTGCCCCGGATCACCACGACCGACCACATCCCCCGGCTTGCTTTTACCTTCACCCTGAGCAACACCGGGAGCATTATCGCCATAAATGAAGCGATACTCTTTGATCGAGCGGATAGGGACCTTGATTATCTTGTCTTTATCTCGTCCGATGATGGATTCTTCGGCGAGGATATCTGCAATATTATCCCGAATCGACTCGCGAATTTTTTGTCGATGCCGTTGGCGATCACGAGCGCTGCGATCTGAGCGCTGTGCATCACCAATATGTGGACGAAAAATCGTGCTCATAGCGTGCTCCCGAGGTGGTTGCCAGCTATGGCTAGTCTTTCCAGAGATGGTTCGCCGCGTACTTCAGTATCACATCCACACTATCGGGTGGATAGCCGTTGGCGATAAGCTGTTCAACCATCGAGTCGTATTTCTTTTGCTGTTCAGAGTCGCGGGTACGCGCCTTGGTAATGATCCGAGAAACATCTCTCACACTTGCCATGAGCTTTTTCTCAATCGCCTCTTTTAGCGGTTCGTAGCTCTCATACGAGATTTTTTCTCCACGGCGGCCAATCGACCAAAGGTACGCGATTACTTCCTGTCGAAAGCCGTCTGCAGCGGTACCAATAATTGCAATCTGCTCCTCGATGGACTTGAGGAAGGCCTCATCAGGTGCAAGCTCCTCAGTAGTATTGGAGTCTTTCACTTTTCCTTTCGTCACGTATGCCTCGGCATGATCGAGGTAGTTCTGAAAGAGAGTTTCGGCTTGCTCTTTGTACGAATACACAAACGCTTTGGTAATTTCTTTCTCTAGAATTTCCAAATAGTCTTTGTGTATTACATCCCGAAGAATCTCTAGACGATGGCGCTTAATGTCTTCGGGAAAGTCGCCATCTTTTACCATCTTAATCAAAGATTCGCGTACGTTGAGTGGATGGATGCAGTTTGCCTCAATATTATCTGAGAGCGCGTTATCAAGAGCCTTCATAATGAAACGAGTTGAGATGCCGTCCATCCCCTCGCGTTTAGCTTCCTCTCTTAATTCGGTCACATCAATCTTTTTGGTCTTGCCTTTCTCGACGACTTCTTCACCATTGTAGAGCTTTAGTTTGGTCATCAAGTCGCATTTATTCGAGGGCTCAAGCCGGGTAAGGATGGCAAACTTTGAGGCGAGCTCAATGGTGTGCGGCGCAATGTCGGCTTTAAAACTCGATTGCCTGATGATCTTCTTATAAATTTTCACCTCTTCCGAGAGACGGAGGTTATAGGGAACTTTGACCACGACCATTCGATCAAGGATGGCTTCGTTGGTGTGATCTGCTTTGAACTTTTTCCACTCTGCTTCGTTTGAGTGTGCGATGATACAGGTATCGACATAGATCATGCCGTGTCGCCCAGGGGCAGGAATCGCTTTCTCTTGAGTGGCAGTGATCATCGCGTGAAGGTACTCAGTTTCGTTTTTGAATACCTCGATGAATTCCACAATACCCCGGTTCCCGATGTTGAGTGCTCCCGAGAGATCAAGTACACGAGGATCACCTTCTGAAAAACGGTCTAGCTTAGAGATATCCTCGCTCCCAATGAGCACGCTTGTGTCTTGGTTGTTGGGATCAACCGGGGGAACGACTCCCACACCCACTCGAGCACGACGACTGAATTCTATTGTCCGCACAGGATACTCTTCCCAGCGTCCATTGAATTCTTCTTTCAGGCGATGTCTGACCACGGGGTTAATATCCCCCTCAATCCCAACACCGAGCATCTTCTCAAATTCCTTGCGCAAGTGTCGCGGAATAAGGTGGAGAGGCTCGCCATACATTGGGCATCCGTCGATCACGTAAATTGGCGGTAGTGTTTCGAGTCCTTTCTTTAGTTTCTCAACAAGAGAACTTTTCCCCGAACCGACCGGACCCACGAGATAGAGCACTTGCCGAGACTCCTCTCCGCGAAGGGCAGCAGAATGGAAGTAGCGCACCACTGCTTGCAGGGTGTCTTCCATGCCGTAAAATTCTTCGGCAAAAAAGTTAAACCGTCGCAGGCGACGATTCTTAAATAAGCGGGAGAGCTTCGGATCTTCTTCAACGGCGATTTCTTCGATGCCTTCGCCGCGAATCATTTCGTAGAGGCGATGGTGGGAGAGTTGGGCAATTTCAGGGTCTTTTTTTACCAGTTCCAGGTATTCGAGGCAGGTTCCTTTCCAGGACGTCTTTTCGCGGGTTTCGCGGTCCTTATCGATAATTGCTCGGAATTCAAGATTAGCAGTGGAGTTCTTTGCAGACTTGTCTTCGGCCATGGTGCGATTCCCCTATATCGAAACTGTAATTTCGTAAAACCAAGTACCCCGCCACAACCTCCGGCGACTCCTCTTCTCTTAGCTGGCTCGGACTCGTTAAAACCCACTATCGGGCCGTGGAACCAAATACCTAGAGGAGTAAACCCTTATACTTCTAAGATGTCTTTCAATACCTATATGGTTACAGCTAAATCTCTCACTGGCAAGAAATCTGTTAAAAACGGATAAAAAACGGGTAAGATCGGCCAAATATCTAGCCGTTTTTTGTCCGAATACTCCGTTTTGCTCCAAATCTCTGCCTGAAAATTTTCATCTTTAGGTCTGAGGTTAGAAGCGAATTACTCGTTTTTACAGTAGCCTTGGCAGCGAAATCTCATGGCATTTGCTCTCCTGTTCTCAGTGTTGGAGGAGGCTATTGCTCAGGCTTTCGCAAGCGAAGCTGGGGAATAAGCTCGAGGCCATGAACGCGGGAGGGGCTGGAGTAAGAAACATGCCCGAGGCTGAGTTTTTCGCTATCACCCTGGCTAGTTTGAGGAGACTGAGGGATAAGAGCTAGAGGTAAGAAGGGGCGCTTTACTTGAAAGCCGCGATAAAGGAACAATCAGCAGCAAGTTTTTATGTTTAAGATACTTTTTCTCGCCGACGTGGTCGGTAAAATTGGACGGCGAATACTTAAAGAACAGCTTTCCGGCCTCATTTCGGAGTATGAGGCTGATATGTGTATAGTGAATGGGGAAAACGCTGCTGGGGGATTAGGTATTGATCCTGCCTGTGCGGGGGAGATCTATGCTGCCGGGGCGGATGTGATTACCACGGGGAATCATGTCTGGGGAAAGAAAACTATCATTCCTTATCTCGAAGAACATAAAACAAAAATTGTTCGTCCTCATAATTTCTCCGCTGGTGCTGCAGGGACAGGGCATCTGATTTGGACCAGCAAGAGCGGGCTAAAAATCAGCGTGATTAACCTCATCGGACGCGTTTTTACGGGAGAATTAGTTGATTGTCCCTTTCGTGCTGCAGACCACTTGCTCAGTCACGAAGCTGCGGAATCAGATATCGTCTTCATTGATTTTCATGCCGAGGCTAGTAGCGAGAAGGTCGCTTTTGGCTGGCATGTTGATGGCCGAGCTCATGCAGTGGTCGGCACGCATACCCATGTGCAGACTGCTGATGAGAGAGTCTTGCCTGAGGGCACCGCGTATATCACTGATGTGGGCATGTGTGGTCCCTATAACAGTGTGATCGGGGTGAACAAGGACGCAATTGTTGAGCGATTTATTACTGGTCGACCGACGAAGTTCGATGTGGCCAAGGGAGATGCCCTGATTAACGGCGTGCTGATTGAAGTCAATACTGCCTCAAAGAGGGCAGAGTGGATCAGCGGAATCAGATGCGTGT
>CAYGNZ010000139.1:0-2972 GCA_964351345.1 uncultured Bdellovibrionales bacterium
CCGCAGTTTAACAACAAGCTCGACCAACTCGCATCCCAGCGTGGACAAATCGGAGCTTTCGAAGCGCGTTTGAATACCGCGATCGCGACTACCAGAGTTACCTCCGAAAACTTCGCCACAGCAAGAAGCCAGATTTATGACGCAGATGTCGCGGTAGAAGCCGCAAACCTTGTTCGCAATCAAATTCTCCAGCAAGCAGGTGCCGCGATTCTCGCCCAATCGAATCAGTCTCCGGCGCTCGCATTGGCGTTACTGGGGTAAACGGCAGTGAGTACTTAGTTCAGAGAAATGGGGAACGTCCCCTATTTCCTTATAAACCTTTCTTACGCTAAACTTAGACTTACTCTTCGGAGCGAGCTCTGAAGCGGTCGAACCCGAATCCCTCCGTTCCTTCCCCCTTTTTCTATAGTTCAGAACGCATTCTGCGCCTCAGCAGAGCACCCAAAGCGGGTGATCGCCTGGGGCAAAGATCTATCCACAAAGGAAATTTTCTTAAGGGAGTGGAGTATGTCGCGAGGCGTATTAGCGGTAAATCTTGTCAATGCTTCAGCAACAGCCATTGCGAGTATTCTTACTCGTCTAAAAATTGCTGAAGTTCCGGTGGGAATAGTTGAACAGCTCTTCGAGATTATTCGCAAAGGAATGAACGCTGACCGCGCATCCCTTGAGGGCTGGTCCGAATTAAATCGGGACAATCATGCATACTACTATGTTCAATTTCGAAGAAGGCTCTTGTTAGTCGGCAATGTGGTCAATGCGCACTCAAGCATTTCGCTTTCCAACAGAGGACCGCTCATCGCAGAGCTTGTAGTTCATAGCTATAAAGACTTCGATGATCAGGAATATGTTACTTTGCGAATATCATGTGCGCAGAACTACGCTGCCGCCAGAAGCAGAGAACTTTTTCGCCATGTCACCCAGGCACTGCTTGCGGGGAAAGCGGAACTGATTCCAACCTTCTTTGATCTCTCAGAACAAGAATTGCAGGAGCTACTAGACTCCCCGACCAAGTACGGCAAACGATTTCAATTTTTGGACAATACTCCCTTCGATGTCTGTTGTGAGGTGCTTGAGATACCGAACTTCGGAGTTGAAGTCGACGAATTGCCAAAACTCGATTTAGACCCTGAGATGGAACTTGATTTATGTCACGACGACTTCGCGCAAGGTTTCGATCCGACATTCCGCTGGGTACACCCAGAGTGTGAGGGCGGTGTATTTCTTACTGTTGCTTAGACAGCCGAAACGCGATGAAAATCGAGTAGCGGTTTTGTGGGCGCGGTTTGGTTTTTCAACGATAGATCGCCCCACATAATCGAAGCAACGAAGTAAGAAAAGCGTTCCTTTTTTGAAACGGGTAAGGTCCCGAATTTCCCTCTCTTAATTCTCCGAATGCCCATTCTAGTTCAGTGTTCTGCACAGAATTCCGTAGATCAGTATGAGGTATAACCACTGCCGTACGGGCAATGGTGCGCCATTAAACAGGCAAAAGGATTGCCTTTGCAGCTCGACTGCAGATTGTGCAAGGAGTGCAGTTCGTCGTGAACAGTATCACGATAAATTCGAATATCGCCTCGCTTAACGCGCAGCGCCGACTGGGCCAGTCAACGCATACTCTGCATGACAGCTTTACTAGGCTTGCTTCGGGGCTTCGGATAAACAAAGCGGCCGACGATGCCGCGGGACTCTCCATTTCTGAATCACTCAAAAGCGATTGGCGAGTATTTAATCAAGGAATTAGAAACCTCAACGATGGCGTCTCGCTTCTCTCCATTGCTGACTCAGCTCTAAGTGAGTTAGCCGGTATCGCGACCAGACTAACCGAGCTTGCCGAACAAGCTGCAAATGGTGCTCTGAGCAACACCCAGCGTAGGGCACTTGACGAAGAAGGACAGGCGCTTAAATCAGAGTACCTACGGATCTCAAAGACAACAGAATTTAACGGTGTGAAACTTTTTGACGGCGAATTCGGAGAACTGAGACTTCAGGCAGGATTTGGAGAAAATGGGGGTATCGTCTCGGGACTCGGCGGTAGCATCGGTACCGGGGAGTTTGAAACTGCAACCGCGCTTGCCGTCGGTAATAACCCAACCTTTGTCAGCACCGGGGACTTTAACGGGGATGGTTTACTGGATTTGATTACCTCAGACAGTTCTGACGACAAGGTTAGCATAATGATTGCGACTGGGAACGGAGGCTTCGCTGCTCCCTTGTCCTTCGACGTTGGAAACGGCGCTGTCTCTGTCACAAGCGCTGATTTTAACGGGGATGGGGTGCTCGATTTGGCAACAGCGGACTACGGGGCCAATTCGACAAATATACTTATCGGTAGAGGGGATGGGACGTTTGATCCAGTTGCTTCACTTGCCGTCGGAACGAACCCGAACTCAATTGATTCCGGCGATTTCAATAATGACGGAGTAGTTGATTTAGTCACTGCAGATCTGGGCGACGACACGCTTAGCGTTCTTCTTGGTAGAGGCGACGGGAGCTTTGCGGCAGCAACCTCGATTGCCGTCGGAAACAGCTCTCGGTCGGTATCCGTCGGTGATTTCAACAACGATGGTGTAGTTGACATCGCAGTAGTAGAAGAGGCTGATTCCTCTGTGAGCATTCTTATTGGCAAAGGAGACGGAAGCTTCTCTCCTCGCGTCTCCTACACAACGGGTACTAATCCATTTTCGCTTGTCGCAGATGATTTTAACGGCGACGGATATCTTGACTTAGCGATTGCTGATGGTGGTAGCGCAACGACGAGTGTGCTTCTTGGTCAAGGAGATGGCAGCTTTGCTCCTCGTGTTTCATACGCTACCGGTGCGAACCCATTTTCGATTACTGCGGGTGACTTTAATGGTGACGGGAAAATTGATTTGCTTGCCGCCGATGCGGGAGACAACTCAGTGAGTGTGCTCCTTGGTCAAGGGTACGGTAGCTTTACGCGACTAACAGCGTAGATCGTCGTAACTACACCT
>CAYGNZ010000139.1:2982-8325 GCA_964351345.1 uncultured Bdellovibrionales bacterium
TTGTACGCACTGGCTCAACGAGTGGCGGTGTTGCGGCGCTGCTTGATTGTTTCTTAAAAACCCTCGCCGACTCACGGCAGGCGCTCCCGGTGTTAAAGAGTAAAATAGCCCAGCTTGCAGCTCAACGAGGAGAAATCGGTGCATTTGAGGCTCGACTTTCAACCGCAATCGCGACAACTCGAGTCACTACTGAAAATTTTGCCGCGGCGCAAAGTCAGATTGAAGACGCTGATATCTCAGTAGAAGCCGCGAACTTAGTGCGAAGCCAAATTCTACAACAGGCAGGAGCAGCGATTCTTGCCCAGGCCAATCAAGGACCTGCGCTCGCATTGGCGCTGCTGCAAAACAGCTAGCTTGGCAAACATGGTGAAAGAATTGCGACAACGAACTGACTGCCTTTAAAAAAAGAGGCCGACCGCACCCAAGATGGGGCGGTCGGCCGAAGAGAAGCCAAAGCTCAGTCGGCGGCGACGAACACCTCTTCCGCGGCATACACTGCGGCTTGGACGTCAACCTCACCCCAGTTTAATTCTCGCAGCGTTTCGCCCAAGGAGCGAACGAGTTTCAGCGTCTTATCCTCACGCGCCGTGTCACCGAGTAGACCGATACGCCAGATCTGGCCTTGCAAGTCTCCGATTCCGGCACCAATCTCGACTCCGTGGGTATCCTGAAGAATCGCCTTCACTCTCGCGCCATCGGCGGCCGCCAGACTCTCTGGGATCTTCACCGCGTTGAGCATCGGTGCGCGAAAGCCTTCAGCCGGAAGGAGTTCCAAGCCCATCACTTCAAGGCCTGCAAGCAGCGCCTGATGATTCAGCTCATGGCGGGCCCAGACTGCTTCGAGCCCTTCTTCGAGTATCATCTTCAGCGCCGCATACAGCCCGTAGAAGCAGGTGATCGGCGTGGTGTGGCGGTAGACGCGCTTCCCGGTCGAATCACCTTTGAAGTAGTCAAGCAGCAGGCCGATGTCGAGGTACCAACTGCGAATCGGGTTATCGCTCCTGCGAGCGGTAATCTTAGAAATTGCATCGGCGCTGAACGTGATCGGCGAAGGAACCGGCGAACACATCAGACACTTCTGCGAACAAGAGTAGACCACATCGAGACCCCATGCGGGGTTCACGTCGAGTCCACCGAGGCTGGTGACGGCGTCGACAATCGTGAGGCAGTCGAACTCCTTGGCGACAGCAGCAAGCTGACGCGTGGGGTTCTTCACACCAGTGCTCGTCTCCACATCGACCCAAAACACAATGCAGCTACCAGCCTTCTCCAGCTCGGCGCGCAGCGCTTCCGGGTCAATTGCTTCTCCCCAAGGCGCTTCGACCAAGCGGACATCAGCATCAACACGTTCCATCATCTGCCGCATCCGGCCGCCAAAAGCGCCGTTGGAGCAGATGACTACGGTGTCGTCAGGCTCGATCAGGTTAAACACCGCGCACTGCATCGCCTCGGTCCCGGTTCCAGGAACAGCGATCGTCACCTCATTCTCGGTCTGAAACACCGTCCGCAGCATCGCGAAGGTCTCGTCCATCAAGCCGAGGAATGTCGGGTCGAGGTGACTGACAACCGGCCAGGAGTAGGCCTCCCGTACTTCCGTTGGGACACAAGAGGGTCCAGGACCGTTCGCCTGAGTTTCAGTAACCGGGCACTGAATAGTCATTTCTTTACTCTCTGTGATACGGCACCGGCCGAAACCCATGCCTGGAAAATGAACTCCGTTTCTTTATGAACGGAACGGAAAAGAGATTTTGAACAGAGTACGACTAAACAAAAAACAAACCTCAATTAATCGTCAGTTCGTTATCTCAGGAAGGCGTTTGCTTACTCCGTCTTCGAGAGACAACGTTGAGTTCGTATACGTAATAAAATGTCGAATGAACCGCGGAATAGTAGTAGCAGATTTATCTGGAGATGCAATTTTACCTGCTTATTTTGGACGCACCCCCAAATAAAGTTTCAGGGCCGTCTTCAAAGGTCTAACACCGTAGATTTTTTAAAAATGTAGACGTGTCCAACTCGAAGCGAGGGACGTATCGGGCTCCTGCCCTCACGTCTACAATTCGCCAAACCTTTCCTTAAGGCGTCTCTTTCGTCGTCGCGCTGCTTGATGGTTTACACATACCTTGCAGCGCGGCTCGAGAGTATCGTTTCGCTTTCTGAAAAACAGTGCTTCTGCCGGATACTCAGACTTACAGAGTCGACAACGATCCCATTTACCGCTCTTATCCTTTTCCTCCAAGAACCGAAGAGCTTCTGTGCGAAGAAAAGCTTCATGCTCCCGATCACGCTCAAAATGCCGTGACGTGTGCTCGTCCAGTCTGCGAGTCATCAAGTATAGTCGAGCTATCTCTACATCTGAGAGCAAGGGGAACTCGGGCATTCGAGAACGAAAATACCAACGCCAGAAAATCTTCTTCGAGCGCGGCATGCTCATTTTCACACGAGCTAACTTACGCAAATGCGACAAGGTCCCCTCCCCTATTCTAAATAGATGTCGGAAGAGAATCCCTGGGATGACATCACTGTACTCGCCAACAATTTCACTAAGCCGTAGCTCTTCTTCTTGTGAAAGAGTTCGACCTTTGGCCTTGTTCTTACGACCCCCGCCCTGAAGCTTTCTCTCACTTCGGTGAAGGTAATCGCAATACTTACAACGATCAGACAAGCCATCTTCACGCCGCCAATTAGGTGTGAAAAAAGCCTTTCGACGAGGCCAACTTTCTCCGCAGTTCCCTGAGCAAGGACTGAGCTCCGTATCTGGATCAGAAGCAAGAATCGCTGCTCGTTCTTCTTCGAGCTTCTTCAGCTTTTTGGCAGCAAAATCATTCGCACGCGAACGCTTTGTCTTCGTCCGCGCTTGCTGCTCCTTTCGCACCGCTTCCCATTCCACACGAAGCAGCTCTGCCTCCTTCACTGACAGAAAATCGTACGAAGGCACTTCCTCAGCCACGCTGAATTGATGCTCAAGTCTCCTCCGCGTCGCGCGCTCAACCGGGACTTCAAGTTCCTTCTGCAAGCGCAGGACCGTTTTGACCGGCACTTCAAGAATTGCAGCTATTGCACGAGTCGGAAGCAGCGCAGCCGCTTTGCGAATCACCTCGGCTTGTCTATCATCGCCCGTCTTGGAATTCCGTCGAGCTCGCCAACTATGACGATAAAGCAGCACATGTTTGCGTTCCTCGTCATTGAGCGGCAATTCGTTCAATTCCGGATCTTCTGCAAGAAACTTGCTCGTAATCTTCTTACTTTCAGACAGGCTGAGCTTAACACCCAATTCCTTTCGCCAGCGAGTGAATGCAGCCGATGAAACTCCGAGCAGGTCTTGCAGGACCACGCTCGGAACCACGTGCGAGCATTGCTGTATCAGCAGCTCATCACGCGCAGTTCGCTTGCGTGCTCCCATAGTACCTCTCCTAAAACAAATCGAGTCGGACAACCGTCAGCACCTATTCTAGTAGGTGTTGACGGTAGCCAGAAATCAACTACTCGAATCTATTGCGCCGGGGCGGTTAAGGAGCGGGAGGGTATGGCTAAGCATAGCGTTGATGGGAGGTTTAGTGAAATTTCAAGAGGAAGCTGAGTGGGAGGTGGCTTGCAGAATATAATCAGTATGATCAACTACCCCAAAATCGAGTGTATTGAACCGGATATTTGGCTCCTTGTGCAGAAACTCTGCTTAATACCTACAAACGGTGGATAGTATCGATAGACTGAAAACACCTCACAATCTACCTTGAAAAAGTTATAGATTGTGAGGTTAAGGTGGGTTAAAGGTCTTCTACTTGGCAATACGGCTCAAAGGAGACGTCGCCATTTTCATCATCAGTAAATGGACGGCTCGCATCAAAATCACAGCGAAGCGTTACCTCTTGATCAAAACAGAAGACATACGCCTGTCCTGTAAAGCTCGAAGTGACAGTCTGCCCTGCGACGTCGATTATTTTTTCACGAACTAAATCCTCGAAGTCAACTATACATTCACTATTCTGCAAGCCGCCGTCGGTTTGCGTGGAGATAGTTCTATAGTCGGCTGATGTATCGCTCGTACGATGGTGCACAAGCTGCCCCTTGTAGGAATACGGGCTTTCTGGAATCTGGCAATCATCGAACACGATTTTACCGGCAGCCTCGAATGAAACCGACTCTTCTAGATAGTCCGCAATTACCTCTCCGGCTACTGCGTAGCGAATGTTCCCCGATTCGGGGCACGCGAAGATTTCTGCCTCCGAAAATTGAAAGGTCGAGACCGGCTCAGCCTAGAGTGTCTCTGAGGTTTTTTCAGTAGCACCAGTGCCGTTCGCCGCATCCTCCAATTGCTCAGAGGCGTAGCTAACACTTCTGAAGGCTGTTCTGAGCGCAATAAAATGTTTCACAAGTCCTGGACGCCTTCGCGCGGTCTCAATTGAATCCGCCTCGAGAGCGCTCTCCGTTGCACCATTGCCTCCGCACGCGCTCATCAGACACAGACAACTAAGCGCAACCGAAACAACTACTAACCTACCGCTTTTTCTTACACATGCTTTCACAACTAATCTCCATATCTACTGAGCACAATCACCACACCCTGCGCTCTACTACTTAAAACCAATACACGGTGCTGCTAGTTTATTCGCCGATCCGGCCGTGTTGGTTACAGCTCGAATTTTTTTCCGACCCTTGTAACCGCTGCCCTCTCGCAGACGATGTATAGCTTAGGAAGATTTGCAAATGTTGAGGTTATTTGACTTTTTAGTTGTCATCTTCAGGGGTTAAAAGTTTAAGATGACTGCTATGGTCAAGGAGCTTGATGATGAGGCGATAATTAATCGCATCCTCCAGGGCGAGAGGGAGATGTTTCGTCTATTGATTCAGCGCTATGAACGCTTCTGCTGTGCCGTGGTAGCCAAGCATGTACCGGCGTCTTCGGTTGAAGACGTGGCACAAGAAGCATTCATCAGCGCGTATCAGTCCTTGCGTAGTTACTCGCCTGATCATCCCTTCACTAAATGGTTTGGGACAATTACCGTACGTCGCTGCTACGACTATTGGCGAAAAGCGGGGCGTCAAAAAGAATCGTCGCTTGAAGATTTCGCTCAAACAGAGGGCGAAGCCTTAGATTTTATAATGCGAGGGCAGGCACTTGCTGATTTTAACGAAGCACAGAGGCAGGCATCGAGTCGAGAGCTTCTTCAGGCTGCGCTCTCAAGATTGGGGGCCGAGGACCGCATGGTTTTAAGTCTAGTATATTTCGAAGAGCAAAGCGTTAGAGAAACAGCCGAGATACTTGGGTGGACGGTCGCAAATGTGAAAGTTCGCTCCTTGCGTGCACGTAGAAAACTCAAACAGTGGATAGAAGAGCTACTC
>CAYGNZ010000140.1:0-1163 GCA_964351345.1 uncultured Bdellovibrionales bacterium
AAAGCATTAACTATTCTTTCTCAACTACCACAGCCGAACCAAGTGCTTGGCATGGAAATTACATTCTTTCGTGGCGAGGCGAGACGATTACTCGCCAGTCAGGAGAATGCCCAGGCCTCAGAATCTCTTGAGGCTTCGGCCTTAGAGGATTTTCACACCGTCGCAAATGACGGAGGTAACTACGCGACTGCGGCTCGAGAGCGATTAAATGTGATCTACTCGCGGCGAGGTGAGCTAGAGAAAGCCCTTGAAAGTGTTTCCCGAGAGGAGAATCCTAGCCATTGGGCGGAGACGCGCTATCAGCAAGCACTACTTCAGTATCAGAACGGAAACTTTAGCGACTCTCAGCTTGCGGCAACAGAGGCGCTTTCTGAAGAAGCCTTCTCTGAGCCCGCAAAGCGACTAAAGCTACAAATCGTCAAAAGTGATTCGGCTTTGAAGCTTCTAGGAAACACCGCGGCGCTTACCGAAGAGCAGCAAAACTCATTGACTGCAGAAATTAGTGAATTATCTGAAACAGTCTCACGGTATTCCGCAGCCGAGCTCAGTGGAGATCAAGCGCGAGACTTCGCCACGGCACTCAATGTAAAAGCAAGCATTAGTCTTGCCCTTATTGAGTCTCGGAAGAGCGCTCAGGATGTGACCGAATTGTTCTCCTCGGTGGCTGAGGACCTCTCCCAACTTCGATCGCTTGATTCCTCTATCGCGGGTGCTCATATTCGAGAGATTGGTGATGAGCTCTTTCGACTTAATTACTCCCTGGGAAATTCAGCGGGTGTGAAAGAGGCTGCCGCACTTCTTGAACAGCACGGCGGATTGCAATCGCCAATCCAGAAGTATCAATACGCAGACAGTCTCCGTGCGCTAGGTGAAGATGCTCGGTCTGCCGAAGTGTTTACCGATTTGCTTTCATCGGCCACTGCGGATTCAACGAGTACGTCAGTTCAGGAACTTGACCAAAATAAGCAATCAAACGGCCTCGCCTTACGTGCGGGACTTCACCTTGTTGCGCTTCACAGTGAGGGGGGAGAATTTACCAAAGCAGCTGAGGTGCTAAGCACATTGGAGGGGCATTTTCCCCAAGCCTTGGATTTCGCCGCAAAAAGATATGATGTGCTCTATCAGGTCGCATCATCAGATACGGTAAGTCCCGCTGAGAAGCA